>NZ_JBJURM010000009.1:0-246092 GCF_046097995.1 Rhodococcus sp. 5A-K4 | reverse complement strand
GATCAGGGCGGAAGGATTCTCATAGCTTGCGGGTCACTTGATGGGGGTCATGCCAGTACAACTCGGACATGTGATCCATGTACTCTTCAACAGTTTCTACACTTATTCCTGGCTGTGAAAAGTTATCTGCGAATGGTATGTTTCCGTGAGCGAGATCGTTCCGCATTCCGCTTATTTTTGTCAGAGTCATAGCGCATTGCAATTTAGGGTACCAGTCTCCCGTCAATCCATATACTGACCATAATCTAACGAAATGTCTTGGCGTTAAGGTTTTACCATCCAGGGGTGGTTGCGCCTGGTTGTGTACGATTGGTACCGAGAGGATTTCCGTACTAGATTCAAGACAGGTCACAGCTATCTTATTTTCCCAGAGCTTCTGATGGTTATTTGTGTCGCGAATTGAATCAAATATGGCATGCCCGGCAAGCGCGCGTATGCAAGGTTTGACTGCGGCTAGGGGATGTGATCTGGAGTTTATCTCCCGATTTGCTTCGTGTATTATCGCCGTGGTTAGTGACTCCAACTCGGCCATGGCGTACATGATGCAGGCAGCCCTAACTTCACGCGAATATAGATCTCTTGGCATATCGACGTTGCTCGACTTGGAGACGTGAATGAGCATCGTTTTGAGATTGTCAATTCGATTTAGTGCTCGATCGGCCGCCAAATAAACTTCCTCTTCGAAAGCCATCTATGCGCCAAACAGTTCAGATGCCCGTTGAATTCTCTTCTCCAGTAGGGGCTTGGTGTTAGATCCCCCTCGGCTATATTCTCTCAATTGAGGATCGTTAATCCAGTCGAGATCTTGCACTTCGGGGTTTCTTCCGGACTCAATGATCCGTGCAGCAGCAACTAAACAAGCTTCGAAGGCAACTGTCGGTGTTATATTCGCGCCGCTTCGAAGGAATGGCCGCCCGCCGGTGGCGGTTACTAGAAAACTGGTCGCTTGCGTGAATACGTCTTCCTCTTTCTCATAGTCGAACGATTTCATTGCGGTATCCATATATTTATTCAGAAACTCTTTAACTTTTCCGGAGAATGTTGACTGCGAGTTTTTATATGCGAAATACTTCAAAACTTCTTCGGTTGGTGTGCCGTCTTTTTCGGCGGCACTGTCGAGTTTTAGGAGTGAGGTAAAATCGCTTGACTCTCCGAGGCGTTCGATGAAGGTATTGAATTCTCCGCGGTATATGCATGCTCTAACCTCTTGGGGGGTTAGGGATATTGCGCCGGCGTTGAGTCGCTCAAACAAGTCAAATCTAACCGTAGGGTCACTCTTGTCTGTTAAAGATATTAGCTTTAGAGGTTGTCGGTTGAAATACATTTGAATCGGTTTTGGGAAGTCTGAAAACTGCAATCCATTTAATTGAGTTAACTTTTGTAGGTTTTCGAGCTTTAGTGGCTGTGTGCGTTTTACGAGTTTAAGTGCTTCGTCGTCGGGAGCGCAGAACAAGAGAAGGCTGGAGAGTCGCTGCAGTCCGTCGACGACTTCCCACTGATACCCTATATCGGTAGCGACGAATATTGGTGGAATGGGCAAACCAAGTAAAACTGATTCGATGAAAGTTGATGCGACATCAGCTTTCCAGCGATATTTTCTTTGGTATTCAGGTGCGATATTGAGCTCATGTTCTGCGAGCATGCGGACCAATTCGCGAACCGAAAAGTCGTGGTATGCGACATCGACCTTCTTGCGCTCGGCTGAGAGTTGGTCTTCTAATTTGTCGAACGGACTGGGTATGCTCATGTCGCCTATTTAACCCTATTGCTGCCAGGGTCCGGCAGGGACACTGCGCTGAAGGCTTGCAACGACGCTCGGCATCGCCACGGCTTCAAGTTCCCCGTGTGAGAAGTATAGTGGTCAGAAGTTTCCCGCGTGAGAAGTATAGTGGTCAGCTGCTGACGGCCTTGGGTCCGGTGCCGATACCGACTCCGCAGTCCGTCATGAATTCGGAGAAGACGCGGTCGAAGCGATCCGGGTAGTCAAGGTGCGGGAAATGTCCGGCGCGCTTGAAGATTTCCACCCGCCCCAGCGGTAGTTCGGCGCGGGCGTTCTCGGTGTGGGCGTTGGGGATGATGGTGTCTTCCTCACCCCACACCAGTAGTGCCTGCAGATTCTTGAAGTTGGCGAAATGCGGAGTGGCATTGACGGTTTGACCGTTGTAATTGATGACCGATCGTGCCGTCGCCAGAAATGCCTGACGGGTCGACGCGTCCGATACCGAAGCGAAGCTCTTACGGGCCTCGCTCGCGCTGGCACCGAGCTTGAACAGGCCGATCTTGTTGAAAAGTCCGAGCGCTTTGTCGGTCACGTCGGTCAGCGTCCTCGACGCGAGGACGGGAAGTACCAGTTCGCTGCCGGGCAGTGTCGCCGCACGCAGGAGTGGGCTCACCTCGGGGCCGAGTCCACCGCTGGCTACCAGGCACAGCCGCTCCACCCGGTCGGGGAACAGATACAGCGTCTGCATCGCGATCCCACCACCGAGGGAGTGGCCGACCAGGGTGGCCGACGGAATGTCGAGGGCTTCGAGGAGGTCACGCACAGTGGCGGCGTGAGCACTGAGTGAATAGTCGCCGGCAGGCTTGTCCGACGCACCGTGTCCGAAGAGATCAGGGGCGAGCACGCGGTAATGACGCGAGAGCGTCTCGATCTGCGGTTCCCAGTTGGAGTGCGCGCCCAGCAGGCCGTGAATGAGCACCACGACGGGGCCGCTGCCTTGGTCGACGTATTTGAGCTGGTCGCCGTGCAATACAACCGTCTGTAATTGGTCGGTTGCCATGATTGAACCTTTCGGAGCCGCCAGTGTCTGTGGCTGCTCGCGTGTTGTCGGACCGCACCCGCCCCGACGCGGATCCACGGGTATTTGTGACCGGGAGTAACCCCAGTTCCCTCAGTATGCCCATCGAGGGGGTCGATGTCGTGGCCATCGGGCGTGTTGTGACGAACCGTGAGCCGTCGGCTGAGAGGAGACGTACAACTCACCGCCGCGTGTCGGCGCCGTTGATCAGGCGAAATCGACCAGTTTGCCGAAGGTGAGGTTGATGTCCCACGGTGTGACGCCCCACGTCTCGATCGCTGAAACCGCGAAGATTCCGGCAGCCTCGATGGTGTCCTGTGAGGCTGGTGCCGACACCGAAACGCCGGATTGGTCGCTCGGAACCTCCGGCCAGACGCCTGTGCCCACCGGTGCAGGGGTTGCCTCCATGACTGCGTTGGCCAGGCCCGATTCGTCGACGGTCGTGAAGAGGCAGTTCGGCTCGTGCGGAGAATCCCACCCGCCGAGTTCCGCGAGCCAGAATTCGCCGCGTCCAGCAGCGGAGATCGCGATCGACGCGAGTACCGATTCGAGATCTTCCCAAGCGTCGCCGGTCGGGGAGGACGCGTCGGTGAGCTTGAACGGTGCGGCGAGGGCAGTGCTGTCCGGGGAAGCGAAGCGCGGCTGCACAGTGAGGGCCTGGGTCTGGGTATCCAGAAACGCAACTTCTCGGAACTTGTTGTCCGGCAGAGCAGTACGAGCTACGAGGCCGCGTCCAAGCAGTGTGCCGAGAGCGGCGGGATCGTCGACGCTCCACAAGCGGGTCTCGTCCTCGGACCAGGTGCGAATCATTCCGCCGACGACAGGACTGATCAGCACGGGCTCGAGGTTCGTACTGCCTGTTGATTCGCTCACCGCTGGCTCCCCACCGCACGTCGTACCGTCGGACGGGTTCCGGGCGGCTAGACAAGTATGCCGCCTCGCTGCTGTACGCCTTTATTAACCGCCGGGGGTTAATAAAGGCGCACAGCAGGGATCACATATGCGTGCCGCCGTCGATGCGGATTTCCGTTCCGGTGACAAACGAGCCGTCCTCGGAAGCGAGCATCGCGATCACACCGGCGACGGCGGACGGGGGCGCGAAACCCTCACCGATTGCCGGGGCCAGCTTGCCGAGCAGCGTGAAGTCGATGTCGGCCGGGAAGCCGGGATCGGACGTCATGCCCGAAGCGATGCTGCCGGGTGCGACGGCCACGGCGCGAAGACCCTGCTTGCTGTACTCGAGAGCAAGTGCGTGCGTGAAGGATTGGATTCCACCCTTCGACGCCGCATATGCCGTCATGTACGGGTGGGCGAAGGTCGCCGAAGTGGAACTGAAGTTGACCACGACGCCTGCTCCGCTTTCGAGCAGTGCCGGCAGGGACTCCCTCGTCATGAGGAATGTTCCGGTGAGGTTGACCCCGATGACGGTGTTCCAGAAATCGAGTGTCATCTCGTGGGTGTGCGCGGAGCGCAGAATGCCCGCCGCATTGACCAGCACGTCGAGCCCGCCCAGAACCTTGATCGCAGCGCCGACCTGTTCGCGAACAGACTCTTCGCTGGAGATGTCGACCTTCACCGTGGTGAGGCGATCGGAGTGGCCGGCGTCCTTCGAGGCGTTCAGAGTCTGTTCGAGGCCGGTCTCGGAAATGTCGGCGGCGACGACGGTGCCTCCTTCTGCCAGGATGCGGGCAACGGTGGCCTGGCCGATTCCGGACCCTGCGCCGCTGATGAGGACGCGCTTGTCGTCGAATCGATTCACGAGAAAACTCCGGTCTGTGAGATGGACAGCTGTCTGGTGACCGATTCTGCGTGATCCAGCCGCATAAATCTGCGGTTCATTCCACTGACTGGGCAGCATCGGTGCTTGTTCGCCCGGGATTGCGAGCGAACAAGCACCGATGTGTCTTAGAGACCCGCGGCCTGAGCGAGGCTCGGCAGGTAGGTGCTCGGCTGTCCGAAGAGCTGAGCGCTGCCGTGTGCACGCTTGAAGTACAGCTGAGCGTCGTGCTCCCAGGTGATTGCGATTCCGCCGTGCAACTGAACTGCTTCGGAGGTGATCTGCTGCAAGGCTTCCGAGCAGTAGACCTTCGCCACTGCCGCGTCGTCCGCCGACTGCGTCGCCACGGCGGCGTACGTCATCGACCGCGCCGTCTCGACCAACGTGTACATGTCGGCCATCCGATGCTTGAGGGCCTGGAAAGAACCGATCGCGCGACCGAACTGCTTGCGCGACTTGGTGTATTCCACGGTCTGTTCGACGATCGCTGCGGCCGCTCCGACCTGTTCAGCGGACAACGCGATCAGAACGACGGTTCGGATGCGATCGACCAGATCTTCGGACCACTCCAGTGGCCGACCACGAACACCGGAGAACGTGACCTCCGCCAGCGTTCGCGTCGGATCCATGGTGGGGACGCGTCGGCGGGAGACGCCCTCGGCCGCGGGATCCACTTCGTAGAAGCCGTCGGCCGTGAGAACGAGCAGGGTGTCCGCAATGTGTCCGTCGAGGACGTACGACGCCGTGCCGGTCAACGCATCCTCGGTTGCCTCGACGCCGAAGGTGCTCCAACCCGCAGCCCCTGCCCAGCACAGGGCGAGCGTGCTCTCTCCGGACGCGACACCGGGCAGCAGTCGCGAGCATGCGTCGTCGTCACCGGAAAGCAGCAGTGCCTGTGCGGCAAGAATCGCCGAACCCAGCATCGGTGAGGGGGTCAGCGTGCGGCCCAGTTCCTCCTGGACCACATGTACCTCGCCCAAACCTGCTCCGACGCCGTCGAACTCCTCCGGAATCGCCAGCGCGGCGACGCCGATCTGCTCGCACAGCTTGCTCCACAACGCGGCGTCGTAGCCGATCTCGGTGGTGATGGCAGCGCGGACGGCAGCGGAGTCGGAATGCTTGCTCAGGAGATCGCGTACCGACGCACGTAGTGCTGCCTGGTCTTCGGTGTCGATGCTCATGATGCAACCAGCGCTTCGACGACGCGCGCACGATGCTCGGACGGTGTGCCCCAGGCGGTGAGCAATGCTCGTACCTTGGTGAGCCACAGTGAGAGATCGTGTTCCATCGTGTAGCCGATGGCGCCGTGAACCTGGAGTCCGACGCGGGCGGCCTTGTAAGCAGCATCCCCGCACGCGACCTTGGCGGCGGAAATGTCACGCGAGGCGTCGGCCGACTGATCGCGAACCGACAGAGCGGCACCGTGGAGCAGGGGGCGAGCCATTTCGAGCGAAACGGCAACTTCTGCCAGGTGGTGCTTCATTGCCTGGAACTGTCCGATGACCTTGCCGAACTGCTTGCGCTGCTTCGCGTATTCGGTGGTGACCTCGAGCAGTGTCTGGCCGAGACCTTGCAACTGCGCGGCAGTGGCAAGAGCGCCCATGTCGAAGGCTGCGGAGAAGTCGGCGGAGCCCAGCGATTCGCCGGCGGAAACCTCGTAGAGCTTGCGGGAGAGATCCACCGATGCCTTGGCTTCGCCAGGGACGCCGAGTGAGACGGTGCCGTCCTGCGCGAGTAGAACCAGATCGACCGCATTGGCGTCGAGCGCGAACGGTGTGCGCGGGGGAGCGGCGACGGTTGCCAGCGAACCCTCGGCGAGAGCAGAGAGACGTTCCGGTGCAACGGAAGCCAGGAGCGTCGGTGCTACTGCGATGGTCTCGACGACCGGTCCGGGTACAGCGTGCCGACCGAGCTGTTCGAGTGCAACGACCAGGTCCACGGCGTCGGCGCCGAGTCCGTCGTGTTCTTCGGATATGACGAGGCCGTTGACGCCGGTCTCGGCAAGGCGCTGCCAGAGCTTCTTGCCCGGCTCGGTGTCACCGTCGTTCCACGAACGGATGACGGAGGGCATGTCGGACTTGGTCAGCAGTGCATCGATGCTTGCAGCGAAGTCCTGGTGGGAGGAGTCGAGCGCGAATCTCATCGGTCCGCCTTCGGTAGGCCGAGCAGACGCTCAGCGATGACGTTTTTCTGAATCTCGTTGGTGCCTGCGTAGATCGGGCCGGACAGGGAGAACAGGTATCCGTCCATCCAGTTGTCGGCCAGCTCGGCTTCAGGGCCCTGCAGTTCGAGAGCAGTCTCGTGGGTGGCGATATCCCACTCGGACCAGAAGACCTTGTTGATCGAGGACTCGGCGCCGAGTTGTCCACCGTCGGCGAGACGGGTGACGGTACCGAATGTGTTGAGCTGGTAGGCGCGAGCGCCGATCCAGGCGTCGGCAACCTGGTTACGCAGAGCGCTGTCGTCGGTTCGTCCGCTGGACTTGTACAGCTCGAGCAGTCGGTCGACGGTGGCGAGGAAGCGGCCGGGGCTGCGCAGCGAGAGACCACGCTCGTTGCTCGCGGTGCTCATCGCGACGCGCCAACCTTCGTTGACGTTGCCGATCACACCCGACTCACCAGGGTTGGCCGGGTCGTCCGGCACGAAGACGTCTTCGAGGAAGATCTCGGCGAAGCCGGGCTCGCCGTCGAGTTGATCGATCGGGCGAACGGTGACGCCCTTCGAGCGCAGGTCGAACATGAAATACGTGATGCCCTTGTGGCGCTGCGCATCCGGATCGGAGCGGAACAAGCCGAAGCCCCAGTCGGCGTAGCTTGCGCGTGAGCTCCACGTCTTCTGACCGTTGAGCAGCCAGCCCCCGTCGACCTTCTTCGCACTCGAACGCAGGCTCGCGAGGTCGGAACCGGATTCGGGCTCGGACCAGGCCTGGGCCCAGATGTCGTCGGCACGAGCCATGCGCGGCATGATGCGAGCCAACTGCTCGGCATTTGCATGCTCGAACAGTGTGGGAGCCAACAAGAAGATGCCGTTCTGGCTTACGCGCCCGGGCGCGCCAGAGCGGTAATACTCCTCCTCGAAGATGACCCATTCGAGCAGGGACGCATCGCGTCCGCCGAGTTCCTTGGGCCAGGACACGACGGCGTAGCCGGCGTCGGCGAGAGTGTGCTCCCACTGACGGTGCTCTTCGAAGCCTTCGGCGGTATCCATCGACTTCAGGGGAGTGGCGGGCACATTCGCCTCCAGGAACGAGCGGACCTCGTCACGGAATGCGGTTGTGGCGTCGTCGAATACGAGATCCACTAGTTTGTTCCTTCCTGCGGTGCGCGAGCACTGGCAGCCATGGCTTTGGCGTCGAGACCACCAAGCGAGTCTTTGCCGACCTCGGCGTTGTGAGCGTGAGCGAAGTGATGCAGACCGAAGACGGAGTCGATGCCGTTACGCATCCCCATCTGATCCTCGCACTGGTTGACGGCCTTCTTGGTCAAAGCCAGTCCGAAGCGCGGCATCTCGGCGATACGCCCGGCGAGCTCGAACGTCTCCTTCTCGAGATCCTTGCGGGCGACGACGCGATTGACCATGCCGATTTCGTAGGCGCGTTGCGCGGTGAATCGATCGCCGGTGAAGAGCATTTCCTTCGCGAAACGTGAACCGACCATCCACGGGTGCGCGAAGTATTCGACGCCGGGGATGCCCATGCGGACAACGGGATCGGAGAAGAAGGCGTCGTCGGCCGCGACGATCATGTCGCAGACCCAGGCGAGCATGAGCCCACCGGCTATGCAGGCGCCTTGGACCATCGCGATGGTGGGCTTGGGGATCTCCCGCCAACGGCGGCACATGCCCAGGTAGACCTCCATCTCGCGGGCGAAACGCTGGTCACCGCCTGGCTTGTCGACGTGATCCCACCACATGGTGGCCTTGTTCTCGTACTCGACGTGATGGTCGCGTCCCGGAGTTCCCAGGTCGTGTCCGGCGCTGAAGTGAGGTCCGTTGCCTGCCAGGACGATCACCTTCACGTCGTCGTCCTCGACGGCGCGCTGGAATGCCGCGTCGAGGGCGTACGTGACCACCGAGTTCTGGGCGTTGCGGTAGTCGGGTCGATTCAAGGTCACGACGGCGACCGAGTCACGAACCTCGTAGGTCACGACGTCGGCTTCGAAGGGAACGGTCATGATTGTTCCTCGCGCAGAACCGTTTTGAGGACCTTGCCCGAGGGGTTACGGGGCAGGTGATCTACGAAGCGCACCTCGCGGGGCACCTTGAAGCCTGCGATCTTCTCCTTGAGGAAAGCGATCACCGACTCTTCGGTGAGGCCGGCACCGTCGAGTTGGGCGATGTAGACGCGGCCCACCTCTCCCATCCGGTGATCGGGGATGCCGATGGCAGCAGACTCGTGGACGCCGGGCAGGCGAGCCAACATGCCCTCGATCTCGGCGGGGTAGACGTTGAATCCGCCGCTGACGTACATGTCTTTCAGGCGGTCGGTGATGTCGAGATAGCCACGCTCGTCGAGGGTTCCGACGTCTCCGGTGTGCAACCAGCCGTCGGCGTCGATTGCCTTGGCGGTGGATTCGGGGTCGTCGAGGTATCCGAGCATGACGTTCGGTCCACGAAGCAGGACCTCACCCTGGTCGCCGATCTTGACCTCGAAATCGGCTGTCGCGCGGCCGGAACTGGTGGAGACGGTGACCGGGTCGTCGTCGGTGCGGCACATGGTCGCGACCACTGCCTCGGTCAGACCGTATGCCGTGAGGACGGCGTCGAAAAGCTCTGCCTGCATGCGCTCGACGAGAGCAACCGGCACGGGTGCTGCGCCGGTGATCGCGATGCGGAGCGAGGACAGGTCGTATTCGCTGCGGCGGGGGTGATCGAGAATGGTCTGGTAGATCGTCGGGGCACCGGGCAGGATGCTGATCTTTTCGCTGTTGACCAGCGCGAGGGTGTCGTCGATGTTGAAGACGGACACCGGCACGATCGTCGCGCCGTTCAGCAGGCAGACCAGGATTCCGGCCTTGTACCCGAAGGTGTGGAAGAACGGGCTGATGATGAGGAAGTTGTCGTCGGCGGTGACCTCGGCGCATTCACCCCACGACTTGGCGACAGCGATGGACTGACGATGCGCGGTGATCGCACCCTTGCTGCGTCCTGTGGTGCCGGAGGTGAAGAGGATGTCGCTGACGTCGTCTGGCTGCACCTTCGCAGCACGCGCATCGGCTTCGGTGCGGGCGGCGTCGGTGGCGAGCGCGAGGAAGTCCTCGAACTCGATGACGCCGTCACGGTCGTCGTCCCCGTCGATCGGTACCTGGATGACGGTCGGGATCGACAGGTCCGGGTTGGCGTCGAGCAACTGCTGATAGCGATCGGCCTTGAGGAACGTGCCGACGACCACCAAGGCCGCGGCGTCGACGCGCTCGATGATGTCGAGAGCTTCGGTGCCGGTGTATCGAGTGTTGATCGGGATGATGGCCGCGCCGGCATATTGAGCGCCGAGCAGGGCGATCACCCAGTGGTACGTGTTGGGCGACCAGATGACGACGCGATCGCCTGCCTTCACCCCACGGTTGATCAGCGCGCCGGCGAAATCGCGGACACGTTGATGTAGCTGTGCGAAGGTCAGTCGGGTGTCGCCATCGGCGATAGCCGCGCGCTCACCGAACTCCTCGGCGGCCCGGATGAGGGCTGATGGGATGGTTCTCGGTTGTTCGGTCACTGGACTCCTACCTGACACGCTACCTAGCAAGTGCTTGGTAGGTTATCTTACATATGTGGACCAGAGCGAGAGCCCGGACGGGCAGATGACGGACGACGAGTTTGCGGCCACGGTCGCGCAGTGGTTGGCCGAGAACTTGACGGGCAAATTTGCCCAGCTCAAGGGTAAGGGCGGCCCCGGCAGTGAGCACGAGTTCTTCGAGCAACGACTCGAGTGGGACAAGCACCTCGCAGCCGCAGGATGGACGTGCCTCGGGTGGCCGAAGGAGTTCGGCGGGCGGGGAGCAAGCATCTCTCAGCAGGTCATCTTCCATCAGGAGTACGCGAAGGCCGGTGCGCCCGCTCGCGTCAGCCACATCGGTGAAGAGCTGCTCGGCCCGACGCTGATCGCGTACGGAACCGACGAGCAGAAACGCCGATTCCTTCCTGGCATCAACACGGTCAGCGAACTGTGGTCGCAGGGCTACTCCGAGCCTGGCGCCGGTTCAGACCTCGCGAACGTCTCCACCACCGCACGCCTCGAAGGCGGCAAGTGGATCATCAACGGCCAGAAGGTGTGGACCTCACTGGCTCACGTCGCGCAGTGGTGCTTCGTGGTCTGCCGCACCGAGGTGGGCTCCAAGCGTCATCAGGGCTTGAGCTTCCTGCTGGTCCCGTTGGATCAGCCTGGTGTGACAGTTCGGCCCATCCAGCAGCTCACCGGTACGTCGGAGTTCAACGAGGTCTTCTTCGACGACGCCGTCACCGACGCCGATCTGGTGGTCGGGGAACCTGGCGAGGGCTGGAAGATCGCGATGGGGCTGCTCACCTTCGAGCGCGGGGTATCGACGCTCGGACAGCAGATCGGATTCGCTCGCGAGCTCCAGGGCGTCGTCGACCTGGCGAAGGCCAATGGCAGTGACCAGGATCCGCACATTCGCGAGAAGATCGCTCGCGCCTGGGTCGGACTGCGCGTGATGCGCGCCCACGCGATGCGTACTCTCGACGCGGTCGACGCCGGAACCGGTGGCGGAGAAGCGTCCGTCGCAAAACTGTTGTGGGCCAACTGGCATCGTGACCTGGGACAGCTGGCGATGGACGTGCAGGGTGCGTCGTCGTTGGTTGCACCGTGGGCGGATTCCGAAGGCAATGCCTCGGACATCACCGACCCCGAGCATCTCGAACTCGACGAGTGGCAGCGCCTCTTCCTCTTCACCCGCGCCGACACGATTTACGGCGGCTCCAACGAAATTCAGCGCAACATCATTTCCGAGCGCGTGCTCGGTCTTCCCCGAGAGGCTCGTTAATGTCTGACACCAAAGCCGCGTCCCCGCTTTCCGTTGCGCCCGAGGAAACCCCGGGCCACGGACTGCTCGCGGGCAAGAAGGCGATCATCACCGCCGCAGCCGGAACCGGCATCGGCTTCTCTACCGCGCGCCGGGTGCTTCTCGAGGGCGGCGACGTTCTCGTCTCCGACTTCCACGAGCGTCGGCTCGGCGAGACGGTGGAGAAGCTGAAGGCCGAGTTTCCCGGCCAGCAGGTCGAGTCCATCATCTGCGACGTCTCCAGCACCGAGCAGGTCGACGCGTTATTCGTCGGCGCGGCCGAGAAGTTGGGACGTATCGACATCGTCGTCAACAACGCAGGCCTGGGCGGCGAGACACCCGTCGTCGACATGACGGACGATCAGTGGGATCGCGTTCTCGACATCACCCTCAACAGCACCTTCCGTTCGACGCGTGCCGCGCTGCGGTACTTCAAGAGCGTTCCCCACGGCGGTGTTCTGGTGAACAACGCGTCCGTTCTCGGTTGGCGGGCGCAGCATTCCCAGGCTCACTACGCCGCAGCCAAGGCGGGCGTCATGGCACTGACTCGGTGCAGCGCTATCGAAGCCGCGGAGTACGGAGTCCGTATCAACGCGGTCTCGCCCTCCATCGCGCGTCACGCGTTTTTGGCGAAGGTCACCAGTGAGGAACTGCTCGACCAGTTGGCTTCCGGCGAGGCCTACGGCCGCGCCGCGGAGGTCTGGGAGATCGCAACGGTCATCGCGATGCTCGCCAGCGATTACTCCACCTACATGACCGGCGAGATCGTCTCCGTTTCTTCGCAGAGGGCCTAGCGTCCCCGTGCGCGGTTAAGGAGTCCCCGGACTCGCTGACCGCGCACAGGGGAAGGCCCTGGATAGGATTGAATACATGACGCCACCTCGAAATTCCGACGAATCAAACGGCAAGTCCGGGCGCCGCGACGAGCTGCTCGAGATCGCGGCGGGGCTGTTCGCCGATCGCGGAGTGCGCGCGACGACCGTCCGCGACATCGCCGACGCCGCCGGGATACTGTCCGGCAGCTTGTATCACCATTTCGATTCCAAAGAGTCGATGGTCGACGAGATCCTGCACCAGTTCCTCGACGAACTCTTCGGAAAATACCGCGAGATCGTCGCGGCGGGGTTGGACAGTCGCGCGACGCTCGAAGCGCTGGTGGTGACCTCCTACGAGGCCATCGACGCCTCACATTCGGCTGTGGCGATCTACCAGGACGAGGTCAAGCACCTCGTCGGGAACGAGCGCTTCGCTTACCTGGCCGAGCGCAACACCGAATTCCGGGACCTGTGGGTCGGCGTCCTCGAAGCCGGCGTCGCGGACGGGACCTTCCGTTCCGACATCGACGTCGAGTTGGTCTTCCGATTCATGCGAGACACCGTGTGGGTCGCGGTTCGCTGGTACCGCCCGGGTGGATCCCTGTCGGCTCACGCCGTCGCGGCTCAATATCTCGCGATCGTGCTCGACGGGCTCTCCGATCCGGCTACAACTTCAGACGCTATTGCTGAATCAACTTCAAGAACTATTGCTGCACAACGAAACTAGGAGCTAACGCTATGTCCGAGGTTTACATCGTCGACGCCATTCGCACACCGATCGGCAAGAGGGGTGGCGCGCTGTCCGGCGTGCACCCCATCGATCTCGGTGCGCACGTCGTCAAGGCACTGGTCGAGCGCACCGGTATCGACCCCAGTGACGTCGACGACGTGATCTTCGGTTGCGTCGACGCCATCGGCGGCCAGGCCGGCAACATCGCCCGTATGTCCTGGCTCGCAGCGGGATTCCCGGAGCACGTTCCCGGGGTGACCGTTGACCGTCAGTGCGGTTCGAGCCAGCAGGCAGTGCACTTCGGCGCTCAGGCCATCCTGTCGGGCACCGCGGATCTGATCGTTGCCGGCGGCGTTCAGAACATGAGCCAGATTCCGATCTCGGCAGCGATGATCGTCGGTCAGCAGTACGGATTCGACACGCCGACTTCGGGTTCGGTCGGTTGGACCGAGCGCTACGGTGACCAGGAAGTCTCGCAGTTCAAGGGCGCCGAAATGATCGCCGAGAAGTGGGACATCAGCCGCGAAGAGCTCGAGAAGTGGGCCCTGCAGAGCCATGAGCGCGCCAAGGCTGCAATCGCCGCGGGTCGTTTCGACAACGAGATCGTTGCCATGGGCGACGCGACCGTCGACGAAGGACCCCGCGAGACCAGCCTCGAAAAGATGGCGACGCTCAAGGTTCTCGTCGAAGACGGCCGCATGACCGCAGCGGTGGCCAGCCAGATCTCCGACGGTGCGAGTGCGCTGCTGCTGGCGTCGGCGGAAGCGGTGGAGAAGTACAACCTCAAGCCCCGCGCCCGGATTCATCACCTCAGCGCCCGCGGCGACGACCCGATCTTCATGCTCAGTGCGCCGATTCCGGCCACGAAGCATGCTCTCGCGAAGGCCGGTCTGAGCATCGAGGACATCGACATCGTCGAGATCAACGAAGCTTTTGCCCCGGTCGTCCTGGCCTGGATCAAGGAGATCGGCGCAGATCCGGCCAAGGTCAACGTCAACGGCGGCGCGATCGCACTCGGTCACCCGCTCGGCGCGACTGGCACCAAGCTGATGGCGACCCTGCTCAACGAACTCGAGCGCACCGGCGGTCGTTACGGCCTGCTGACCATCTGTGAAGGTGGCGGCACCGCAAACGCGACGATTATCGAGCGGCTCTGATGCCCTGCTGTGCGCCTTTATTAACCGCCGGCGGTTAATAAAGGCGCACAGCAGTTAGTTGTTCGGCACATCCGCAACCTTGATGTCGAAGTTCGCACTTTCACCGTCAACGCTGGTCACGGTAGCTGTGACGTCGTATTCGGTGCCCTGCTCGGTCAGGATGCACGTGATCGATGCGCCGACTTCTGCGTCGAGGTTCTCCGGACACGTCACGTCGTCAGGTGGCTCGCCGATCTTCTCGGCGAGTTGAGTGGAGATCTGACTTGCGACTTCGGACTTGTCCACTTGCGGCGTCCCGACGCTTGCCGAGCACGCTCCCGTGGCCAATGCCGCGGAGAGCAAGACGATTCCAACTGCAGGCCTCTTTGTCATGTGAACTCCCAGGGTGCGCCGGTGCTCGCTGCTGCCACCTCGGGGATTACCGCATTCGGGACTGTTCAACCGACTTACTCGACGCCGTTTGCCGAGCTCAGCGTCGGCGGACCGTCAAGTTGAAGCCTTCGGGCATCAGGGTGAGCCGTTCGGCCACCTTCAACTCGTAGTCCGGATCGGCTTCGATCGTATATTTCTGCAAGATGGTGCCCAACACGAGGACCGCTTCGTGAATGGCGAATTGTCTTCCGATGCAGGCACGTTCACCTGTTCCGAACGGCTTGTACACGTGCGCCGGCCTGGCCTTGATGTTGGCAGGTAGGAAGCGATCCGGATCGAAAGCCTCGGGATCGTTGCCCCACACGGGATCGCGATGAAGTGACGGGATGAGCACGAGCATCCAATCGCCCTTTTTCATCGGATACTTGCCGACGAGCGTGGTGTCTTCGAGCGCCGCACGGCCGTAGGCGGGAGCGGTCGGCCACAGACGCAGCGATTCGTCGAGGACGCGTCGTACGTATCGAAGTTTCGCGATCTTCTCGAAGGCGGGCTCCTCGCCCTCCCAGACCTTGTCGACCTCGGCTTGCGCCTTGGCCAGCACGTCAGGGTTTCGTGACAGGTAGTACAGCGCGAACGACAACGCGCCGGAGGTGGTTTCGTGTCCCGCGACGAGGAAGGTCACGACCTGATGGCGGATGTTCAGTTCGTCGATACGGTTGGGATCGTTTTCGCGTGCCGCCCGCAGCATCAGTTCGAGAAGATCTTCCGGCCCCGGTTCGGTACTTGTCCGCCGGGCACGGATCACCTCGTCCACAACCTCGGCCATGTACGCCTTGCGGACCTCGTCACGTTGATCGGCCCGACGTGCGAGGACTCGCCCCAGGGCCGTCGACTTCAAGAACGTCGTGCGTTGTGAATGGGAGAGAGCGCCGACCATCGCCTTGACGAACGGGTGCTGCTCTTCACGTTCGAAAGAGTCGAACGAGTAGCTGAATCCAGTGCGTCCGATGGTCTCCAACGTCAGCTTGGTCATGTCTGCCGAGACGTCGATGGGGGAGTCGCTGTCACGACTGTCCCAATGATCGACCAGCTCGCCGGCCACGTCGAGCATGGTGCGGTGGTACGAGCGCATCGCAGTCTGGCTGAACGCCGGGGCCAGGAGATTGTGCGCCTTGCCCCAGTTGGGTTCGTGGTTGTACGCAGTGAACAGTCCGTCGCCGCCGATTCCGCGGAGTGCTTTGACTCCAGGCGCAAGGTGCTTCGCGAACCGGGACTCGTCGGACAGTTCTGCCACCATGTCCGCGCCCGAGGCGAAGACGAAGCGATTTCCCAGGACATTTCTCTCGAAGATCGGGCCGAGTTCGCGCCCGATGCTCACGGAGTTCTGCAGCGGCGTCCGGATATTGATCCCGAGGACGTCCCCGAGGACTGGCAGGCGCCATGCCGGATGCGGAATCCGAGCATCGGTCGTCGCCTCTGGAGTGGTGTCGACGCTCATGGTGTGTCCCCCGGGTGAGATCGCTTACTGAATTGGTGTCTAGTACGCAAAGTACGCCTTACTGAATCGGTGTCAAGTAGTAATCTGACTTGTCTATGGTCGCACCACGAAAACGCCTGGACCGAGAGCAGCGGCGCACGCAGTTGCTCGACATCGGCGCGCAACTTTTTGCCGATCGTTCGTACGAGGACGTCTGGATCGAAGAGGTCGCCGAGATTGCGGGCGTCTCGCGCGGGTTGATGTACCACTACTTTCCGACCAAGCGAGACTTCTTCGCCGCAATCGTCGAGCGCGAATCGCAGCACCTGCTCGAGGTGACCGCACCGGACGCGACGCTACCGGTGCGCGAACAGGTGGCAGCCGGGTTGGACGCCTACTTCGCGTACGTGAAGTCGCACAGCAGGGGAGTACGCGCCATCAACGTGGGGACGCTCTCCGCCGAGGCCGGTATCCGAGCGATCGTCGAACGGGAACTCGAACAGCAGCAGATTCGAATCCTCGACGCACTGGAATTCGAGGGTGAAAGAAGACAGATCGCTGCCGTCGCAGTTCGGGGATGGATCGCATTCGTCCGAGCTGTCTGCCTCGACTGGCTCGATCAACCTTCCATACCGCAGGAAGAGTTGAGAGTGATTTGTCTGCGGACCCTCTCCGGAGCGTTGGGCATCGACCTCGAAACGTGAAATGCCGACCGCGTGGGAGCGGCCGGCATTTCCACGGACAAGTCTGATCAGTCGAGCGTCGAATAGAGATCGTCCCAGCCCTTGGCTACGTACATGTTGGTGTAGATGGATCCGTAGTACGTACTGCCGCGCAGAACGGTGACGTTCCCGGCCTGCACAGCCGGAAGTCGTTGCCACAACTTGTTGTCCGAGAGCTGATCGAAGGTGGTGTCGCTGCTGTCGGTGACGGAAACCATGAACGCGTCGCAATCGCGAAGGCGATCCATCTCCTCGATGCTCAGTCGCCCCTGATTGTCGAAACCGGTTGTGTTCAATGTTCTTCCACCGATGTCGGCGAGCGTCATGTCGGTGGGCTGGCGATTCTTCTTACCGGCTTCCTCCGACACAGGCAGGCTGTCGATGTAGATCGTGGCCTTGTCCGGACTGTAGGACAAACTCGCGACGGTCTTTCCCGCGATCGCTGAAGCGTGTCGAGAGCGGATGTCGGTGATCAGAGCGTCATAGTCGGTGATCAGGCGATCCATGGTGGGGGTTCGGCCCAACCAATCGGAGAGTCGGGTGAGATTTTCTCGCCACGTCTGCTTCGATTCGGTCGTCAGGACAGGAGCGATGGCTTGGAGTTTTGCAGCGGGCCAGTACTCGTTGTCGGCGTTGACGCAGATGATGAGATCGGGTGCGAGTCCGAGGATCTGCTCCAGATTGGGCTTGTCGCTGAGGTATTCGGCCGATCCGTCGACGGGAACCCACTCGGTGGCGGGCGAGATGTTGTATCCGAAGACCGGTAGTTCCAGGGCAATGGCGAGCTCGAGGTCGGTGCGGGCGTCGACGGCCAAGACCCGCTTGGGGTTGGTCGGTATGTCGTAAGTTCCCAACGGTGTGGTGACGGTGCGCATTTGAGTGTCGTCAGATGTACCCGAACCGTCACTGGAACTGCAGGACGACAGAATTGTTGCTACTGCTGCCATCCCGGCTCCGATGCCGAATTGGCGACGGGTCAGTGCGTCGACTAGCTCTTGCCAGGCGCGTTCGTCCAGCACGGTAGGTGTGGTGGTCAGCATTTTTCGATACCCTTCGGTCTGAGTCCGTATCGATCGTAGGGTCGGCGATACCAGATCACCTATATCGAAAACCGCCTGATATTAGTCGATTTCGGCCATTGTCCGTGACTTGCGGGTGATCGTTGCGCCGAAGGCAGCGGCGAGCGGGAACATGAGAACGCCGTACACCGCAGCCGGCACTGCCAATTGCACGTTGTTGAGGAGACTGACGGCGATGGTGATCGCCAACGTGCTGTTGTGGATGCCGATTTCCATGGAACTGGCGATTGCCTGACGATCCTCGATGCCGAATATCCGGGGAACGACGTAACCGATCGAGAGGCTCAGTAGGCAGAACAAGGCAGCGACGACGCCGATGTCGACGAGATAGTCCGCGATGTTCTCGCGCTCGGAAACAACCGTTCCGACGATCACCAGTGCCAGAACCACCGCGGATCCGATGCGGACGGGCTTGTCCATCCGCTCGGCAAAGGCGCTCGAGCGCAACCGAACCCACATTCCGAGGGCGACAGGAATCAATACGACGGCAAAGACCTGAAGCACCTTCGTGAACTGAAGCCCGAGAGTGCCGTCCGCGTCCTCGGGTTCGAAGTAACCCAACGCGAAGTTGGTGATCAGGGGGAGAGTGACCACCGCTATCACCGAATTGACCGCAGTCAGTGTCACATTGAGAGCAACATCGCCGCGGAACAGATGGCTGAACAGGTTTGCCGTCGTGCCGCCTGGTGATGCGGCGAGGAGCATCATGCCGACCGCGAGCAGTGGGTCGAGGTCGAACAACGTGACCAATCCGAAGGCCGCGGCCGGGAGCAACAACAACTGACAGATCAGGGCGATCGAAACGGCCTTCGGCGCTTTTGCCACGCGGGCGAAATCTCGGACCGTCAGGGAAAGCCCGAGGCCGAACATGATGATGGCGAGTGCGGCGGGTAGGCCGACGGAGGTGAGTGCAGAGTCCATGAGTTAGTGGCTACTTCCAGTCACTGGGGGAATTTCACTGAAACTACCGTGATGCCCGGATCTGCGTGGCAGTTTGGATACATTGGTGTATCGAACCGTGACGGCGTCGGTGAGCAGGGTTATCGTCGAATTATGTGCCGAAACATCACTGAACTTCGTGGACTCGAGCCCGCTGCTACGCCCGAGGAGATCGAGGCTGCCTCTCGCCAATACGTACGTAAGGTGAGTGGAATAGCCAAGGTGTCCGACGCGAACCGAGACGCCTTCGAACAGGCGGTGCGTGAGGTGACCGAAACGACGACGCGCCTGCTCAGCGCATTGCCACCTCGCAGACAGCCACCTCAGACCGTCCCACCGTTGCGTCGTCCGGAAGTACAGGCTCGGATCGCAGCTCGCTCGTCCTGACTCGAGTGGATCTCACAGATATCGACGTATGGGACGTCGAAGCTTTGGATCAGCTGTCCGCTGGGCTCGAAGGCGTTCTGGTCGCTCATCGCGTCCGCGACATCCGTCGACGGCTGAATACGCTGCGCAAAGAAGCCGTCGCCGACGACTTGCATATTCGGCAGGACGGAACCGTCTCTGCGGTTGCGCCCATCGCGGACGGCCACCCGCTCCACGTGCACGCCCAACTGCTCGCGGTTGCCGTTCGAGAACTGATCGGTGAGGCACTGCTGGTCAGTGCGGATCTTCATCATGCGTTGTCGCTTCGGTCCCAGGTCGGCACCGACCTCCGTGACAAGGCTGTGCGTGTGGGAGAGGAGTGGCGAGCATTCAGCCCTGATCGGCAGCGTCAGATGTTGCGCCATGCACCCAGTCTGATTGCCAACCTCGACGGCATTCCCGCAGCGGTGCGAAGTCCCGCCAATCTCGATCGGATTCAATCAGAACGAGCACGGCTGCAAGATGATTCAGTGCGAATCTCGCAAGAACTTCACCGGGAGTTCTTCGGCGGCAGACTGAGTAACACCGGGGCGGGCCAGTGGTATGCCGAACGTAAACTCGAGGATTTGGACGCGCTCGACGAGTTGTTTCACGCCGCACCTTGTCGACGGTTACTGCTCATGGACATGCGCTCGGGTGAACGAGGATTTGCCGCGATTGCGATCGGTGATCCGGACACAGCGGATCACATCTCCGTGACGATTCCCGGACTGAACACCAACGTCAAGGACTCGATGCGCGGAATGGTCGGCGAGGCAACACGATTACGAGCCGAGGCGATGCGCCAACTCGAACTGGCCGGCCGAAAGGAGAGCGTGGCCACCATCGCCTGGATCGGATACGACGCGCCACAGGTGATCGGGCCGGGAAAGTTCGACATCGGTCGGGCCAGCTTCGACGTAAGTCGATCGTCCAAGGCAGGCATAGCCGCCGACGCGTTGGGTAGCTTCTTTCACGGTCTTCGTGCTGCGTCGGTCAACGACCGAGTCCATATCACCGCGTTGGGTCACTCCTACGGATCGCTTGCGACTTCTCTTGCGCTGCAACGCGGGGCAAGCGCAGCGGTCGACGACGTGGTGTTCTACGGTTCTCCCGGCGTGCGGGCCAAGGTGGAGTCGGACCTCGGTATCGCCGACCGCCACGTCTACGTCATGAAAGCGGAAGGCGACAGTATCGCGGGGTTCGGCCGTTTCGGTGGCGATCCGACGCGCACCGAGTTCCACCGATTGTCCACGGCCGAGGGGATCACCCCGGACGGTGTCAAGCACGAGCGGGCTTTCGGTCATGCGGAGTACGCGAGAACCGGGGACAACGGAGAACTGCGGATGTCGGGTTACAACCTCGCGGTTGTGGTTGCCGGACTGCCGGAGCTTGCTGTTATTGATTGATCGTGCCACCTGAGCGACCGCATGAATCGACTGGAACTATTTCGTGTGTAGATCTGTCCGATACGCCGACCCCGACCACATCGGCGTCGCTCGCCATACATTAGGTGTCCCACGACGACCCGGAACGGCGCGCCTGGATCGAATAAGCGCAACGACGGGGGACAAGTGCCGATCATCTAGGCCAATTCAGCAGAGTCTCGCTGACAAGGAATCTCCGTACATACCAAGAGAAGTCAGTCGTGGACTATGAATTCGAATCCTCCTGGTGGCATTTCGTGGACGATGACGTCGTTCTCGACTCCGGTCACGATCGTCAGGTAGACCTGGGCACTTCGTCTATCTGGACGTAGGAGTTCACGGTCACCCCGCGCTGGCGCGGGACCTGCCGAAATATCGCTTCGCCGCCGTGCAGATGCGAACCGGGGTGGAGGGACTGCGCAGTGTCAGGAGGCCGGGATAGCGTGCATTCATGAGCGTTGAAGAGCACTGGCGCAGGCTTAACGGTTGGTTTGAGCGGGAAGCCCCGGTCACGGCTGCCGCTATCGACCCGCCCGCGTCAGTGGACGTCCTGAAATCCGTGGAAACATTTACGGGCAGGACGTGGCCGACCGAGCTACGGACGTGGTTCGGCTTGCAGAACGGAAACCCCGACGGAGGGCACTCGGCCCTGATATTTCCGGAGTTTCAACCGTTGCCTTTGGATCGTGTCGCGTCTGTGTGGGAATCGACGACGACAGAGTGGGGAGAGACGACAACAGCCGTCGGCGGCATCGCTTTGCTTGATCAGCCAGCGGGAACGGTGGCTGACACGTTCTTGGCGGCATACATTCCCATAGCCGCCAACATTCGGGGCGATCTGTTGTTCGTCGATACGCGGGCCGGTCAAGCGAGCGGATGTGTACGCGAATTCCTCGGGGACAGCGCCGACCAAGGGACAGCCTGGCCCTCTGTCGCCGCGCTGTTGGAGGACGTCGTTTTGGCGCTGGAGCACGGACAGCCATGCGGCGGTTGGATTCCGAGTGTCGACCAGGGCTGGTTGAGTTGGGATTTCCCTTAGGCTCATAATTTACGAGCGCGGAGCGTGACGGTGATTGGGTACTGATGCGAGTACGGCACATCCACCGTTCCAGAGCGTGAACCGGGTTTTACAGTGTTCTCATGCGTCTGAGGCATTCGGCCAGGGGATTGGTCGTTGACGGCCAGTCCCGTCTTCTGCTCTACCGATTCATCGCACCCGGGGGCGGGCTGACGGTCTGGTGTCCTCCGGGAGGAGGCTTGGAAGGAGACGAAACCCCGCCCGAGGCGCTCGCGCGCGAATTGGACGAGGAGATCGGCTTGCGTGACTACGGCGCCGCCACCCATGTGTGGCATGAGGAGATCCATGATCCGACGATATTGCCGGGTTGGGACGGTGCGATCAACGACTACTTCCTCGTGCCGGTAGCGGCCGCATTCGAGCCCTGTGGGTCGTTGGGGCGCGAAGCGCTGGCCGCCGAGCTGGTCGAGCACTTCGAGTGGTGGAGCGTTGACCGCCTTCTGTCACACAATGGTCGAGAAGTGTTCGGGCCACGCGATTTACCCGACAGGTTTGCACGCCTGGTCAAGGATGGATCACCGAGTTCGCTGGAACAGTTTGTTCGGGCACCATGAGGGCCGCGAGGCATCGCCGTATTCGAGCATTTCGGCATCGAAACACGGCTAAACTGGGGTTATGGAGCACTACGTGCGCAAGGAGCCCATCCCGTACGCGTCTACGGCTGCGCCGGTCAGTTCTCGCAACCGGTTCAGAAGGATGCTCCAAAGGTTGTCGACAATTCTTCGCGGGATGATGGGGGATCGGAAGGCGAGTCGATATACCTCGCTCGCTCCGCGGCATCCCGACGGATCACGCACCGCTGTAACATCTTTCAACAGTAGTGGTGGTGGGAAATAGGTATCGGTGTACGACGCTGCCCGGGGTCCGTCGAATTCTCGACGAACGCCGGGCAGCGACGCAGTATGTGAGCTGGGATCAGCGGAGGTACTGGCCGCAAACGGGCCACGCGCCGGCACCCTGACCGGCAAGGACGTTTTCCGCGACGCGGACCTGTTCTGCCTGGCTGGCGTTGGCGGCACTGCCGGCTCCGCCGTAGGCTTCCCACGTGCTCTGGCTGAACTGGAGCCCGCCGTAGTAGCCGTTTCCGGTGTTCGCGGCCCAGTTGCCCGAAGATTCGCATTCTGCGACACCCGACCAGTCGTGGGTGGCTGCGGATGCGGTGCCGGCGCTCAGTCCGAGGGCTCCGGCTGCGAGGGCTCCGGCTGCGGCGACAGAGGCAAGGGCACGGGTAACGGTGGTCTTGGTCATTTTTGGTAAATCCTCTCGAGTCCCGCCGACGGAGGACGGTGACCGTCTCAGCTCCGCTCCCACCACTAGGAATGTTGTCGAGTCCGAACCGCGGGGTGGGACGGGCGGTGGCGATTCGGTAATGCCCGGTTGATCGGGCTGTCACCAACCATAAGAGATGATTACGGATTGGTCACGGGTCGGCGTGTCGACGCATGTTTGTGCAACAGAAATGCATCAAAGAGTGTTTTCCCAGGTGGCGTGGCGATATGCCACCTCTCTCGGCGTTACATAATCGAGATAAAGTGTGATGCAAGTCACTGGAAATGCGTCTTGATGGCGTCGGTATGTGGCGAATGTGGCGCTCGATCGGCCGGTTTTGTCGATTTTCCGGCCCCAGTTCTGGTCACACAGGAGGCTGTGTCGAACCGCGATCTATTGTCGACCGACCGTCCCGATTTACCTGTGGGGCAGCAGAATTGAAAACGAATTACGCGCTGCTGGCTCAGACGAGATTCTTGCTCGCCTTGATCCGACGACGGATGTCGCGCATCTGAATGGTGTTGCCGGCCTGACGAACGGAGCGTGGAATGAACCTGTTGACGAACGACACGAAAATGAAGAGGTGTTCGAACCGGCGGCGGTCGTCTTCGGTCCACTCGAGGTCGAGTTGGTCGCGGTAGATCGGTGGAAGGAATCCGACCGTCAGGAACCGCAACAAGTTTCGGAATACCAGGCGTATCGGCCAAGCGATCATCTGTAGATTGACCAGGTCGATCAGATACTGCTTGGTGCGTTCGTCGATCACGACGCGTTCGCAACCGAGGTTCCAGTAGCGCTCGAAGTCTGCGCGTGTGGCCGGCCACATCTCTTCGGTGACCTGCAGTGTCGTTCCCAAAGTCGATGCGGACTGATAGAACGACTCCGCCTGTTCTTCCGACATCTTGCCGTGCAGCAACTGATGACTGTCTTCGAAACCGATGAACAGGCAAGCAGCAACCCATAATTGGAGTTCGCGATTGAAGGCGTTGTACTTGACCGGGCTGTTCGCATCCGACTTCACATGTCGGTGTACCGAATTCACGGCCTCGCGGTAGGCCTTTCGCTCTTCCTCGTTGCCCAGGATCGCGACCGTCAGGTACTGCGTTGTGGTTCGTGCGCGCTTCCACGGATGCGCTGTCAGAGCACCAGATTCGACCTTGCTCTCCATGACGCCGTACGCCACCTCGGGCCAACCGAGTTGCAGGATGACGTTGGCAGCGGCTCCGGCGAACGACCAGAAATCGAGTGCGTCGGTGATGTGTGCGGGTTTACGTGCCCACCGCCTACGCTCCGCCGTGATGGTGATGCGTGTCTGATCGGTCCGAAGAGACGACTCGGACTTTTCCGAATCCAGGTAGTGAGTGGGCATGGATCTTCCTCCGCGCGTGGTGAGTTACTTGGTCTCGACGTTGCTCACGAGCCACCGGTCGTCCGAGCGGACCAGGGACACGACCATGCGGTACTTCTGTGTGTTTCCCTCTGGCGCTGCGACATTCTTCGCTTGTTGGTCGACGAACACGAGCACCTTGGCCGACGAATTGTCCAGCGATTCGATGCCGACGTCTGTCGCCGTTGCGCTCGCCTGGCCTTGCCCCCCGGCGACGACTTCGCGCAGTGAATCGACCATCGTTCGGTAGGTGCCGGCAAACTCGTCGGTCGACATCGAGGCGATGCTGTCTTTGTTGGCATCGAGGTTCTGATAGTCGAAGGAGGACATGATGGTCGAGTAATCCCGCGCGGTGTCCAAAGCCTCCTGCCGCAGCGTGTCTTCCTGATTCGCCGAGTACATCTGGAATCCGAGCACCACCAATGCTGCGACCAGCGCTACCGCTATGAGTGAGATCAGTGCGTTGCGTGGCTCCTTGAGGCGGCGAAGTAGCGACGGAGAAGTCGGATGTTCGGCCACCGCGGCTTCAGCCTCGTCGAGTAGTGCGTTGTCACCGTGTGCCATTTCCCAGTCCTTCCAACATCAATCTCCAGTAGTTCAGGGCTTCGACTCCGGTCGGGACGAGAATCGGATCTGCGACGACGGGCGGTCCGATCGGCGTACCGGGGACCGTCGAGTTCTGCAATCCGAGGTCGTTCGGGCGGGGAGCATTCTGTGCTCCGCGTTGGACGAGGTCGTCGGCGGGGGGACAGTACATCGCCAGACTTGGACTGGTGGGAGACAGATCGCCGACCTCACGCCGAGGGGTGTCGTAGTTACAGACCGGCCCCTGTGTGGCAACCAAGGCAAAGTCGGCGCGATCGCCTTTGACGATGGATGCCAGTTTGGCGAGACCTTCAGGAATCGTGACAAGTCCGGTTTCGAGGGCGTCTGTGCGGTCGGAGATGATCGGTGCGACAGTGACGAGATTGGCCAGGACCGCTCCGAAAGTGTTGTGGTACTTGTCGAACAACTGTTGAGCGCTGTTCAGGGCGGCGGGCGAATGATCGGTGAGGTAGATCAGTACCGGAGCGTTGGATTCGAGTTGTTCGGTGAAGTTCTTGGCAGCTGCCATTCCTCGGACGAACGAATCCGATTGTGTCGCCATGGAGTCCACCAACGTGGAGGTTCGCGACAGCAGCGCGGCGAGTTCGGCCGACTGGTCGTTCAACTGCGCGGACATGGTCCCACCGTTGTCGATCATCGTCGCCAAGCTCGGGCCGAGCCCGTTGAACGAATTTCCCAATTCGGTCCCGATGTCGCTGATCGCTTGCGGATCAATCCCTTCCAGGACACCGGACGCCTGAAGCATCAACTGGCTCATCTGGACCGGTTGCTGATCCGCGGGCATGGCGATTTCGTCGCCGTCCCGAAGATACGGGCCGTGGTCTGTGTTGGGATAGATGTCGACATTCTGAATTCCGGCTGCGGTTCCCATCGTCACCTTGGCGACGCTGTCGGTAGGTATCTCGGTGTTGTCGTTGAGTGAGAGTTCCACCCGAGCCGAGCGGGTGCCTGCGTCGAGTTCGACTTCACTCACTTTCCCCACCTGTACGCCGCGATACGTGACGACCGTGCCCTTGGTCAGCCCGAAGGCGTCGGACATGTTGGCGTGCAGCCGGATTTGGCCACCGAAACCCTGAGGGCCGACCACGTAGACGATTCCGAAAGGGATTACCACAGCAGCGATCAGAGCGAACAGGACAAGTTGAACAAGCGCAAGGCGACTCAACGCAGACCTCCCTGAAGTAGATCGGTGAGAGTTCCCGCCGGTGCGATCGATTGACCGGCCATCCCGCCGTTCCAGAGCTTGTCGATCGTTCCCGGAATATCCAGGGCGCCGTCGAAAACGAGGTAGTCACCTTGGACTGCACTGGTGAAGTTCTCGAGCAGTCCGTTCATATTCGCCAGTGTCTGACCGATCTCCGAGTTGAACGAATCCAGAGTCCCGACAACGGTCGACGCATCGTGCAGCATCGCGTCGAGGCCGTCGGGTGACGAGTCGAGGATGGTGTTTGCGTTGGTGGCGAGCTGAACGGTCGAGTTCAACAGGCTTGCAATCTGATCCTTCTGTCCCACGAGAATCGACACCACCTGTGGAACGGAATCGAGGTAGTTGTCGACAACTACGCGTTGGCCGGCCAGTTGGGAGGAGACCCGGGCAGCGAGGTCGACGGCCTCGTCGAACTCGCTGCGGTGACTGCTTGCCTCTGCCATGAGCGAGGTCAGGGTGTCGGTCAGAGAACGAACTTCACCGGAGCGCCCGGAAAACGCGGTGTTCAGCTCGCGCACCACGGTATCGAGTTGATCGATGCCGCTTCCGGTCAGAACCGTACCGAGCGTGGCAAGCGCACTTTCGACTTGCGGACCGATCTCGGTGCGAGACTCCGGAATTGTGTCGCCGTCGCTGAGCATCGAGCCGGACGGAACCTCCGGCACCAATAGTCTGATGAACGGGTTGCCCAGTGCGGACGGGAGTTCGACGGATGCTTCGACGTTGTTCGGCAACGGCGTCGCGGCGTCCAGACTCAGCGTCACATCGGCTCCGACGACGTCGGCGGACAGCGCGGATACTCGACCGATGACTTTCTGGCCGCTGCGGACGTCTGCCCCCAACACCAGGCCGTCGGCGCCGGCCAGCTGCAGCGCCACGTTGTACGCATCACCGTCGGCCGAACGACCCAGGGGTAGGTCTTGAATGCCTGCGCTACAGCCGCCGAAGGCGAACACGGCCACAGAACCCACGCCGATGATCACGAGACCGGCGACTATTCGAACCGATTGCCGCGTCAATTGCCACCTCCGGGGACGGCTCCGCCGGAAATCGCGGAGGCGATTCCGAGCGGATCAGAAGTGCTGAGGGGGAAGGAAATCGGATTCGTGAACCCGGCTCCGGTACAGATCGGCAACTTGTAGGTGTCGCACAGCGGTTTCGCAACCGCGAACTGAGTCAATGCAGTCGAGACGTTGAGCCGAATGCGCCCGCGCTGATCAGGACCGATTGTCTGGGAGAGGTTCTGCATCATCAACGGCACCAGGTCCATGAACTCGGCGAGGCCGGGTTCTTTGGCAGCCAGAGTGTCACCGAGAACTCGCACGTTGTCGGCTATGGCACCGACATCATCGCCGTGAGTTGTCATGAAACTGTTCAACTGGTCGAAGACCACCTGCAGATCCTGCAGAGGCTGTGAGATGTCCATGTTCTGGTTCGCCCACTGATCGCCCAATGTGCCGAGGTCACCGACAAGTTCGTCGAGGCTGACCTGCCGTGCGTCCAGAGCATTCATCAAGGTGTTGAGATTGTCGACAAGGGCACCGATGTCTTCCGACCGAGCGCCGACAACTCCGGTTGCCGTGCTGAGGTTGCGAATTGCGGTGTTGAATTGATCACCCTGGCCCTGCCATCCGGCAGCGCCGCGGCTCACGAGATCGCCGAGATTGCCCCCATCCCCGGCAAATGCGTCGGCCAAAGTGCTGACGCTTCCCATCAAGCCGTCGAAATCTATGGGGGAGTGGGCACGTTCGATCGGAATCTGGTCGCCGTCTTTCAGCGTCTCTCCGCCGGTGTAAGCCGGGCCGAGTTCGATGTGGCGATCGCTGATCACCGATGGATTGAGGACATAGGCCGAGGCGTCGGCGGGCAGGTCCACGGAGTTGGGCATCGACATCGCTACTCGAACAGAAGTTCCGCGAGGTTCCACCGACGTGACCGTCCCGACGCCGACTCCGAGGACGGTGACCTTGCTTCCCTCGTAGATTCCGCCGGCATAGCTGAAATCGGCGTAGACGGTCTTGGACTGATCCGTTCGTCCGAAGATGTACCAACCGGGGAGTGCAATCGCCAGGGTCACGACCAGCATGGCCGTGACGGCTTTTCGTGTATTCACTTGCAGCCCTCCATGATGCCGAGCGCGCAGAGCAGATTGTCCGGGATCACGGCGGCCGGCGCGTTGACGTCGGTCCAATTGCCGGTGCCGGTGGAATCGGTGACCGAACGCAGCGCGGAAGGAAGACGAGTCAACAGCAGGTCGATCTGATCTGCGTTGTTCTTCAGCGTGGTGGTGACCTCGACGAGGTTGTCGGTCATGGCTCCGAACTCGTCCTGACGATCGACGAAAGTGGTGGAGAGCTTCGAGATGATGATTGTCAGGTTGTCGACCAGTTGAGTCAGTGCGTCCTTGCGCATCGCAAGAGTACGAACGATCGTCTGAGCATTGGCCGCAGTACCGACTATCGAATCGGTTTGTGCCGCAGCCATGTCCGACAGCTCGCGGGACATGATGAGAATCTGGTCGATCTGTTCACTGTTCTGCGCGAAAGCCGCCGAGGCGCCGCTGATTCCGGCCAGCGCCCGGCCCACCTGATCGGAATCAGTTGGAATCACCTCCGAAAGGGTGTTCATCATGGACTCCATCGCCTGTAGGTCGACGCCGGTGGCCGCAGTAGTGGCATCACTGCTGACGTCGTCGAGGCTGTACGGCACGGTAGTGCGGGAGAGCGGGATGACCCGCGCATCGGAGTCGTCGACCACTCCGGCCGGCACGATCTCCAGGTAGCGCTTGCCAAGGACCGTCTTGAGCCTGACAGTCGCCGTGCTCTGGTTTCCCAAAGGCTGGTCCTTGTCCAAGCGGAAGTTGACGACGACGTGGTCGCCGGCAAGGTCGATCGAATCCACTCGGCCCGCGGGAACCCCGGCCACGTAAACCGGATCGGTGTCGGAAAGCCCGCTGGCATTGGCCAACTCCGCTGTGTATGCAGACGTGCGTACGTTGTACCAGAGCTTCGGAATGCCCAAGGCGGCGCCGAGTCCCACCACCAGAACGAAGATTCCGAGACTACCCAGGGCGAGAGCGGTGCCGCTACCGCTGCGACGGCGATCTCCTTTGAACAGGAAGAGCATGATGCCGACGAACACGTCGATCAGCTTGACCAGGAACATCATGAGCACACCGGCGAATGTGTCGGACCGAAGATGTTGGCTTCCATGTCGCCTGCCTTCAGAGTGAAATTGCACAGATACAGGCTGATGAAACTTCCGTAACTTCCGATCCGGTTGGCGGCGTCGGCGAACTGGGGAAGGTTGGCGAGAAGTCTGTTGAACTCGTCGGTGCTCGCAATCCAACTCCCGGTGACACTTTCGAGTTGTTGCACGGTCTGACCGAATGCGCCGTTCGACCCGGCCATGATCTGAGCCAACGACGAGACAGTTCGGTTTCCCTGATCCAAGAGCGAGACCAGTTGATCGTTCTGCCCGACGACGGAAGTACTCAGATCGTTCAAACCGTCCAGCAGACCGACCAATTCGGGTTGGCGTTCGTCGACGGAGGTGAGAAGAGTGTTCATGTTCGTGAGTAGTTGTGCGAAGACGTCCTGACGGTCGACAAGGCCGGAGCTCATGGTCGCGATCTGGTCGAGGAGGGTGGTCATCGCCTGGCCCTGGCCGTTGAAGGTTTCGACAAAACTTCGCGTGAGCGTGTTCACCTGCTCGGGCTGCAGCGCGGCGAACAACGGTTTGAACCCGTTCATCAGTGCCGTCAAGTTGATCGGCGGTGTTGTCTGCGCCAGCGGTATCGTGTCACCTGGTTCGAGCTGTCGTGCGGATACCGTTGTCGCGCTGTCGTCCTGCGTCAGTGCCAGATATCGAGCACCGAGCATGTCGCCGTAGCGCACGGCGGCACGGACATCCGACTCGAGGGAATATTGCGACTCGATTTCGACGTCGACGATCGCCTTGCTCGTGCCGCCGCCGTTGTCGGCAAACGCAACCGAGTCCACGCGGCCGATACGCACACCGGACATCGTGACCGGGTTACCCGGGTTGAGGCCTTCGACATCGGTGAACTCGAACGAATACGAATCAGTGCTTCCGCGGACCGGGACCGACAACGTGTTCGCCACGAACGACGCACAAGCGATGCCGGTGAGACAGAAGAGTGACAACCGAATTACCTGGCCAGGACGGACCTTCACGGGACGGTCACCTCATTTCCCCTGACCATCGGCCCCAACATCAGTGTTGTTGCCGGGTTGGGGGTGTCCGAGCGTTCCGGCGAGCCGCCCAGTAGTTGATCTTCGAGGTATCGCAGCGTGGCCGCTTCGGCTTCGCCGCCCACGACCGGGGCACTGGCGGGTTGTGCAGGCGTCAGGTTGGAGCCTGAACACTGCGCGCCGCGCGAGTCCCCGTACTGCGGGCAATCATCGCCCGTGTATGGGAGCGGTTCGGCGAACGTGGCAACTGCTGTGATGTCGAACTTACCGGTGGCGAAGACCCGCGCGCCCGCGGCGCCGAACGTACTGGCATTGGCGAGGGTGGAACGCAGTCCTCCGGGATTGGCCGCGGTGGTTGCGAGTATCTTTCCGGCGGAATCGATCACAGTGATGATGTTTCGGTTGTTCTCCACGACAAAATCGTCGACGGTAGCGGCGAAGACTGCGGCCGCGCCGATCGAGGACTCGAGATTCGCTCTGTTGGCGACCATGTTGTTCGAGACGGTTGTGGCGGCTGCCAAGGTATCGAGAATGTCGGGGGTCGCGCGGTCCAACGCGTCGACGACCGACTTGAATTCGGGTGTCGATTCGAGGAAATGGTGTGCGGCGGGTGTCAGTACGCCGGACGCGGCACTGAGATTGTCTATCGTGGTACCGATCTCGGCTCCGTTTCCGTCGAGTGCCTGGCCCAGCGCAGTCAGGGCTGTCTGCAGCTTCTCGGGCTGCATCGCGGTGAGGACGCCCACCAACTTGGTGTACACGTCGTAGAGCGCAACGGCTTCGGGACCGTCGTCCATGTGGATCTCGTCTCCGTCCGACAGAGTCGTCTGGCCCTGCTCATTCGGACTGTCCACGAGCTGCATGTAGATGTCGCCGAAGAACGTTCGCGGAACGACGCGGGCCACCACGTCGGCGGGAATCTTCGACGCGTCATCGGTCTGAATCTGCAACTGCACAACGGATTCGGCGGTGCCTGATTCGATTTCGCCGATTCGGCCGACGTTGACGCCGTGGTACCGAACCGGAGCTTCACCGCTGATGAGACCGGCTGTGGCTGGAACAGCGACGAAGATGTCGGTGCTCTGCTCGAGGTTTCCCGAACCGCGTAGAACCATTGTCACAGCGGCGGCGACGGCTACCACTACGGCGATCGCGCCGCGAAGGGCGTACACGATCTTTGTGTGTGTAGTGAGTCTGTCCACGGCTCAGACCCCCATTCCCGGGATCTGGGGCACGAGGCCCCACAGCGCGAAAGTCATCAGTACGTCGAGGATTCCGATCGCGAGGATCGCAGTACGGAGCGCGCGCCCGGCAGCCTGCCCGACGCCGGCCGGACCACCGGAGGCATAGTAGCCGTACGCGCAGTGAACCAGCGCGACAACAGCGGCGAACACCACGGCCTTGAGGCCCGAGTACAGGAGATCCTGCGGCGAGATCGCCAGATGGAAGAAGTAGTCGTAAGTACCTGCCGATGCACCGTTGAAGAACACGACGACCAGTCGGGTCGACAGGTAACTGGCGAGCAGCCCGATCATGTAGATCGGGATGACGCAGATCATGGCAGCGATCACCCGCGTACCCGCGAGGAAGGGGATGGATCTGATCGCCATCGAGTCGAGGGCGTCGATCTCGTCCGAGATGCGCATAGCCCCGATCTGGGCAGTGAAACCCGTTCCGACCTTGGCAGCCAACGCGATAGCGACGACAACAGGGGCAAGCTCACGGGTGTTCGCGACCGCAGACAGCATGCCCGAGAGCGAGGTCATCCCGACGAGTTCGAGGCCCCGGTGAGTCTCGACGCCCAACATCATTGCCGCGGCGAGCGACATCGCGAAGACGATCCCGATGGTGCCGCCGCCGGACAGCAAGGAGTTCGTGCCGAAGCTGACCTCGCTGATCTGACCGAGTACGTGCTTGCGGTACTTGGTGAGCGCAAAAGGGATCGATGCGATGGTGCGGACGTAGAAAGTGACGTGCTGACCGAGGGAGACGAGGCCGTCACCTGCGGTTCGCAGGGGTCTGCTCGCTTGACGGGCTCGAACACGGAGATCGACGAGCGACATCAGAATTCACCGACTGCCGGGACGATTACGGTGTACAACGCGGACAACACTGTGTTCACGATGAAGACGAGCGCGAACGCAATGACGACGGCCTCGTTGACTGCGTCGGCAACGCCGCGGGGGCCGCCTTTTGCATGGAGACCTTTGAAAGTGGCCACCAAAGTCGAAGCGAGGCCGAAGATCGCGGCTTTCACCAAAGCCATGACGAAGTCGGACGATCGACCGTATTGGCTGAACGTTGCCATGAACGTTCCGGCCGGAAGATGCTGCACGTAGATGTGGTACAGATAGCACGCGATCACTCCGCCGAAGGTCACCATCGAGCACAGTGCGAGGGAGACGATCACTGCCGCAACCAATCTCGGAGCTACCAGGCGTTCGATCACATCGATGCCCATCACTTCCATGGCATCGATCTCTTCGCGAATCTTTCGCGAACCAAGATCGGTGCAGATCGCCGACCCGGCAACACCGGCCATCATCAACGCGCACACCAGTGCTGCGGCCTGTCCGACGATGATGAATGCCACGACGGCGCCCGAGTAGCCACCGGCACCGATGCGGCCGGCCAGTTCGCCGACCGACACCGCGATGAAGACACCGATCGGAATCATGAGGAGCAGCGACGGACCAGTGCTGACGCGACCGATGAAGAGCGTCTGAGTGATCGTCTCGTGCAACGAGAGTCGCCTGCGGAGGATTGCCGTGAACAGGCCGAACAGTGCCTGCACCGAGAATCCGATCAGATAGCCCCCCTGCAACGCTACGTCTCGTACCGGGCCTTTCGGGGCTGGTAGCTCGTACGTCATCTAATTGAATTCCTTTGCAGATCAACATGGTTCAGCACGAAAGTCGAACTGTTCGGACGCTGGCGGTCGAGCGAACTGCTTGTGAAGCATCTCACACATATATGTGACGTGGCAAGCATTATGTGAACGAAAATTCTCGGGTGAGTTTTCGGTGTAACTGCGACGGTCAGCGCTTTGACGTGGCAATATGAGTTCTGTCGGGTGGTGTCCTCGGCTTAAGTTCATCGAAATTCCGGAAGCCGTCGTCCGATGTCCCGACCGGGGAGGGAGGGGCCGCTTCGAGCGGTGACCCTACCCCTGGTTTCGACCACAGGGCAAGGCTTTGTTAACGAGAATTCTCTCGAGCTTCAGCATCGATGATCGGGGCGATGCAGTTGATGGCAACCTAAAGTTAGGGCAGTTAGCAGCGTATATAGAACGTGGATACAGTGGAATCTCGAAAGTTTCCGATGGCGCGCAGCGATTATGATTATGCTCATTCGCAAAAGGATCGGTTTGGTGTCTGGTGGGGCTGAGAGAGGGGGTGCGCGAGTGAGCCCGAGACAGCAGTCTGTCGATGCGCAGACAGTTGACGAACAGACCTCGCGTGTAATCCTTCGAGCAGCGGGATCGGAGTCGGTCAAGCGACGTCCGAAGGACCGCAAGGCGAAGATCGCCGCTGCGGCTGCAATTGCGTTCAGCGAACGGGGATATCCTGCCGTAGGCGTCGAGGATATTGCGTCGTCCGTCGGTATTTCGGGTTCGGCACTCTATCGGCATTTTCCGAACAAGTATGCGATGTTCCGCCACGCGGCACTGGAATTGACCGACGCGCTCGAGAGTGCACTCGATGCGGTCTCCGTCGCCGCCGATGCAACTGACCGGGAGCGCCTACGCGAGGATTTGCTCGCTGTGATCCGAACGACGGTGCGTAATCGGCGCACAGCCGGGATCTACCGGTGGGAGAGTCGGTTTCTCGACGCTGCCGATCGGAAATCGGTCCGAGCTCAGGCAGCTGCTGTCAATCACCGAGTTGCACTGCATCTTTCACGCTCCGAACCGCCGGCGAGTGCTCGTGCCGAAACTATCCTCACCTCAGCGATGTTCAGCGTGATCGGCAGCATCACCGCTCACAATCTGATACTGCCCCAACGTCGGATGGAGCAAGTTCTTCTCGACGCTTGTCTGTCGATCGAACACGGTGGGAGTGCAATTACATCGCGGCGGTCGGAGCAAACTGTGTCGACGCGGTCGGTGACGACGAACAAGCGTGAACGTCTGCTACAGGAAGCCGTGCGGCTCTTCGATTCTCGCGGTTACCACGACGTCAGTATCGAAGAGATCGCAGCCGCTGCGGGTTTGAACGCTTCCGGGATGTACCGCTACTTTCCGAGCAAAGCGGAACTTCTCGGGGCGGTGTTCTATCGAGCGGCAGACCGTCTGGACCTTGCGACGGCAGCAGTATTCGAGTCTGCGACGTCGCCGGAGGAAGCGCTGCGCGCACTGTCGGCGATGTACGTGGAGTTGTCGTTTGCACAACATGAATTGATGTCGGTCTATTTTTCCGAGATGAACAACCTTCTGCCGGGACATCGAAGCGATCTGAAGAATCGCCAGAAGCTGTACGTGGTCGAGTGGGCGCGGATACTTCGCGAAATTCGTCCGGACCTTTCGGCGATAGAGGCGAAGTTCCTGGTTCACGCTGCTTTGAACCTGGTCCCCGACATCGGACGCTTGATGAAGTTCGATGTTGCTGCAGAAAACGCCTCCACACTTCAGACGTTCATGTCAGCAGTTCTCTTCGGCCGCCAGGCTCCGGCGCCCTGAACTTCTCGCCGCCCTGAACTTCTCGCCGCCCTGAACTTCTCGCCGCCCTGAAACTTGTCGGACGGCGTGCGTAGTGTGGTCGGCTATGAGCGAAGTCGTGTCTCTGGCAGCTGCCCGCCGAATAGCGCTCGCCGCTCAAGGGTTCGGCAAATCACACCCGGCAACGGTGACGCGGCGCAATCTGGTCAGCGTCATGGACCGGCTGCAGGTCTTGCAGATCGACTCGGTCAACGTTTTCGAACGCAGTCACTACCTGCCCGTTTATGCGCGACTGGGCGCCTACGACAAGTCCAGGCTTGATCAGCTGACCTTCTCCCCGGAGTCGGGGTACCTCGAATACTGGGGACACGAAGCGACGTTCCTGCCGGTGGACATGTGGCCGCTCTTTCGTTGGCGCATGGACCAGTTTCGTGACAAAGCGTTGAGCGACAAGAACGGATGGGCGTCTGATCGGCGCGACTTCCTCGACTGGTTGCGCAACGAACTGCGTGAAAACGGTCCGATGGCGGCGAGCGAAGTCGAGCATGAAGCGAATACACGCCGCGGCCCGTGGTGGGGGTGGTCGGACGTGAAAGTCGGGCTGGAGACTCTGTTCCGTTGGGGCGAAGTGGTATCGGCGGGTCGCGCAGGATTCGAACGTCGATACGGCCTTGCCGAACACATGCTCGCGCCCGAGATCCTCGATGCGAGGATCGATCGATCGGACGCGATCCGTGAGCTGGTGCTGCGTGGTGTGAAGGCCCACGGACTCGGTACGCTCGACGATATCGCCGACTACTTTCGGCTGCCGAGCGCTGAGGCACGAATTGCCTTGGGTGAGCTCGAAGACGCCGGCAATGTACGCAGTATTTCCGTCGAGGGCTGGGAGCGTCGTGGCAAGCCTCGCGAGGTATGGATTGATCCACAGGCAAAGCGTCCAAGGTCGATCCGAACCGAGGCTCTGTTGTCGCCCTTCGATCCGGTAGTGTGGGCGCGCGATCGAGCGTTGCGGCTCTTCGACTTTCACTACCGGATCGAGATCTATACTCCCGCACACAAGCGGGTTCACGGCTACTATGTGCTCCCCGTGTTGATCGACGACAATATCTGCGCGCGAGTCGATCTCAAGAACGACCGACAGAGCCGTCGGCTACTCGTGCGCGCTGCTTGGGCCGAGCCCACCGCCGATGCCGACACTGCACCGCGTCTGGCTGAGCTCCTTCGTAGAACCGCAATGTGGCAAGGCTGCGACACCGTAGTCGTGGAGAACAATGGAACATTGGCATCAGAGCTGGCCGCTGTGATGGCCGGCGACGAGGTGGATGCGGTGGGCGCGCGCTAGGTCAATCTGGAACGGTGAGTCTCCCGTCGACTGCAGCTCGGTTGATGGAATCTCTTAATGCCGAACAAGTTCCGGTGCGAATTTTCGGCGACGCCTTGTCTTCGCGATACTCCGAACACACGTTGTGCGGATCCGATCGCCATTGAGTCGAGGTATGTTGCCAGCTGTTCTTCTCGACGAGGACATATGTTCCACACCGCTCGCAGTCCACTGGTTCCATGGTCACTGCGCTGCTCCTGCACGGCGTGCGAGGTTGTCTGCAACCTCCTGTTTCCACACCTCGATGGGTTTGCTTGTGTCCATCTCGAATTCGAATCGATCGATCATCTCGGGCGTGACGTCGGCGACGTCGACGTAGAACTGTTCGTACCACCGCCTCAGTTGGTAGACCGGACCGTCCTCGGTGCAGAGTAGTGGGTTGTCGATGCGGGTCTTGTTCTTCCAGATCTCGATGTCCTGCTCGAATCCGACGCCGATGTAACCGATCATCGCGTCGACGGTTTGGTCCGCTATTCCGGCGGGAAGTTCCTCGGTCTTCTTGACGGTGATGCCGTACATCAGGACAAACTTGTTCGGGCTGACCGGATAGTGGCAGTTGATCAAAACCGAATCCACCTTGAACGTTTCGTACTGGTACACCAGATCATCGATCATGAACGACGGTCCGTGATAGGCGGCCACCGAGAAGTTCGAGACCAACTGCGGCACGTCGGGATCCGTCCAGGTCACGATGTCGTCGCGGTTGATACCGCTCTGCTCCTGGATGGCGACATGCCCCTCGAAGACGTTCTTGAAGTAAGTGGGAAACGAAAAATGCACGTAGAAGAAGTGCGCCATGTCCACGACGTTGTCGACGATTTCTCGACAGTTGGTGTCGATGACGATTGACTTCCATACCCAATCGGTCCATTCGTGGTCCGGAGTTTTGATTATCGGTATGGCGACTTCGGCCGGAGGCGGATTGCCTTCGGGGTCATGCCAGACGAAGAGCAGTCCGTCTTGTTCGAGGGTGGTCCAGGCGCGAGTTTTGGCAAGCGGTGGAACGCGGCGTGCATAGGGGATCGCGGTGCATTTGCCGTTGCCGCCCCAACGCCAGTCGTGGAAGGGGCAGGCGACTGAATCGCCCTTGACCGTGCCCTGACTGAGGTCGCCGCCCATGTGACGGCAGTAGGCATCGAGGACCTTCAATTCGCCCTGGCTGTCGGCAAATACGACAAGCTTGGTGCCGAAGGCCTCGATCGGATGTGGGTTCCCGTCGTGGAAATCCGTTGCAAGTCCGAGGCAGTGCCATCCGCGGGCAAAACGTTCGGGCGCAGCGCCCTCGTCGATCATGCGGATCTCGTCGACTTCGCCGAGGTCCGTTGTGGTCGTCACGTCTGTGGTCAAAACGTCGTCCTTTGTTCAGTGATCTGTGTTGGCCACTGTGGTGAGGAGTTGGTCCAGGTTCAACGGGGGTAACCGGTGATCGGTATAGCTGCAGGTGGAGTGGCCAGGCAGGTTTGTCTCCCGCACGGTGGGAAACGCCCTGGCGGTTCGTCCGGTGAAGGCCCAGATTTGCAGTCAGCAGAGCACGCCCAGCGCTGTCCTCTCGACGGGCGGATCACCGAAACGGAGACGCCATGTCGGTCGGACCGATCACAGAAGAGCCCATCCCTATGTCAACCCTCGACAGGTTGGCGATGGTAGTGGATTGCTTTCGTGACACGCCGCGGTTGACGCTGGGCGAGGTGGCCCGTCGAACCGGGATTCCGCGATCGTCCGTGCACAGGATGCTTCTGAAGCTAGTGAGGATGGATTGGCTTCGCAGAGAAGGCCTCGAGTACGAAATCGGCGACAAACTCGGCGATCTTGGGGCAATCTCGTTGTATCGAAACAAGTTCGAGAGGGTGGTGGTGCCGTTGTTGTACAACCTGCACCTCGTCACCAATCAGGCCGTACATCTCGGGGTCCTCGAGGGAAGCAACGTACGATACCTTCAGAAGATCGGCAGCCAGGCGATACCTGACCTCCAGACAGGCGTCGGCTCTCGCATCCCGGCGCGATCCTCGGCAATCGGCAAGGCACTCTTGGCAGCGGGCCGCCGTTCGACGGTCGCGCAACATTCCGCAATAGCCAACCATCGGTACGGCGTCGTATTCGGTACGTGTACTTCGGGTCTCGGCTGCATCGGTGTGAGGGTGGGTGCGCTGGGCGAAGCGGAAGTCGGTCTGTCGATCAGCGGCCCACTCGTTCGAGGCAAGATCGACGATCGACACGTTGCACCGGTACAGATGGCCGCGGTGGCAATCTCCCAGTATTTCGAGGTGCCGGGTGGTCGTCACCAGCAGACCGGTTAGCTCGGCAATGCGCAGAGTGCGCCTCCTCCAACTCCGCGTAAAGCGCAGTGGGGGAGACGCACTCGGATGAATCTGCGTCAGCGAAGAGCCGCAAGCGCGTCGATACGCTTGGCCGCGTCCTCCATGATGTTCTCGATCAGTTCCTTGCAGCTGGGCAGATCGTTGATCATTCCGACAACCTGACCCGAGGCAAGCACGCCGGCTTCCGTATTGCCCTCGACCAGACCGGCCTTTAGCAACATCGGGGTATTCGCCGCCATGATGATTTGCATCAGCGTGCGGTCACCCGAGCGCTTCATCGCGAGGCCGTCCTTGGCGAGCGTCGACCACTTCATACCTGTCATTGCCTTGAACTTGGTGGCGTTCTTGGCAGCAGCGATCAAACCGGTTGCATAGCTGGAACCTTCGAGGCTGTTGACCAGGTCGGTGTTGAGCACACGATGAGGCATGCCGTCGACCTTGCGTGAGACCGTCGTATCCGTCAGTCCTCGCTTGAGGTATTCCTGCTTGACGGAGTCCGGCACCGAAGAGTCGCTGGTGAGCAAGAAACGCGTCCCCATGGCGACACCGGCAGCGCCGTACGCCAACGCTGCGGCCAGCCCGCGGCCGTCGAAGAATCCGCCACCGGCGATGACCGGAATATCGACCGCGTCGAGAACCGAGGGGAGAAGCAATGTCGTTGCCACACCGCCGGTGTGACCACCACCTTCGCCGCCCTGGACGATGACGGCGTCCGCGCCCCAAGATGCAACCTTGACCGCATGCTTCGCGGCACCGATCGACGGTACGACGACGATGCCGTGGTCCTTGAGCTTGGCGATCAGTTCCTTCTTGGGAGCCAAGGCAAACGACGCGACCTTGACGCCCTCACGGATCAGCAGGTCCGCGCGCTGCGGCGCGTCGGTGGCGTCGGCACGCATGTTGACACCGAACGGCTTGTCCGTGAGCTGCTTCGTCTTCTTGATCGCGTGCTCGAGCTCGTCGTAGGTCATCGTGGCCGAAGCCAGGATGCCGAGACCGCCCGCGTTGGCCGTCGCCGACGTCAGTGCTGGCCCGGAAACCCAGCCCATGCCTGTCTGCACGATCGGGTACTCGACACCGACCAGTTCGGTCAGTGCTGTCTTCAGAGTAGGGGTCATGCCGAGACCTCACGGTCCCGAAGGTTGCGCGGATCGAGGGTCTCGCGAATGAGGTGGAGCTCTTCGGCGGTGGGGTCACGGGTGATACCGGCCTCGGCGAGTCCGGCTACCTCGAACGAGGTGTTCTCGGCTACCTCTTCGGCGGTGACGCCGGGATGGAGGCTCAGCGCGCGGAAGGTGTTTCCCGGTCCACCGAAGTCGAAGACACCGAGGTTGGTGACAACGCGGGGGATGTTCAGGTACTTGTATGCCGGGTTCTCGGGATCGATCTGGTCGTAGCCGACACCGCACACCACGTCGACCTTGTCGACGAACACTCGCTTGGAGTGCTTGGGGACGAAGTAGCTCGTCGCGTGGTTGATGGTGTTGCCCGGGGCGCCGCGCACACCGAACATCTGACGCGTCGGCTGCTGAAGCGGGCCGAAGGCGGAGAGGTTCTGGTTGCCGTGGCGATCGAGCTGATTGGCGCCCATGACTACGTGGCGACGGCCCGAAGCGACGACGTCGAACACCTTGCGGAAAGGCATCCATCCTTCGATGGGGCCCTTCGTTCCGACTGCCGGGGTGTCCTCGAGAATGAGGGCTTCACCATCGGTGATCAGCAGGTCGGGTTCGGTGGTGAGCCGAGCCAGGCGAGCGCCGATGGTGGACGACGTCGACATCGGGCTGGCCATGATTTCGCCTGCACCGGAGAAGATTTCAGCGCACGCGAGAACAACGTACTCTGCGCGGGTGACGGTGGATTCGCTCATTTTGCCTGCTCCCCTGCCTTTGATGAATCGGCAAACTTCTTTACTGCGGCTTGGTAGTCCTCTTCGCTGCCGGAGAGGAAGGTGTCGACGAACGTCTGCCACGACTCGGGGGTCTTGGCGGCCTCGGCGTAGTGACGCTGGAACTTCTCGTCGCGGCCGTAGCTTTCGCCGGCCAACGTGAAGTGGGCACCGTTCGGGGCCTCGACGACGGCGTCGACCATCATGCGGTTGAGCAGAAGATTCTGCAGTGGAACGGATTTGACCAGTTCCTCGGTCTCGACAATGCGTTCGACGGAGACGTAACGCTTTTCGGCGGCCATGCAGTACAGGTCGTCGAAGTACGGGTCGACACCGTTGTACGCGGCATTGCCGTGCTTGTCACCGAGATTGAGATGAACGAACGACGCATCGAGGTTGAGTGCAGGCATCGCGATCAAGGTCTCGGAGCGGCCGTCGGCCTCGGGGTACGGGGAGGTGACGGTCTTGAGTTCGTCGCCCCAGAAGTTGCGGACGTCCGAACCGAGGCCTGCGCGGATCGGGAGGAAGGGGAGGCGAGCGGCAGCGGCTTCGAGGCCGCACTTGACCATTCCCTCGTCCATCTCGCGGACTTCGATCTCACCGGCGGTGCGCGCCTTGGCAAACCACGGATCGTAGAACGGTGCGGAGTCCAGGGACACGAAACCGTAGTACGCCTTCTTGACCTTGCCGGCCGAGCACAGCAGCCCGAGATCCGGTCCGCCGTAAGTGACCACGGTCAGGTCCTTGATGTCCGAACGCAGAATCGCACGCACGAAGGCCATCGGCTTGCGGCGAGATCCCCAGCCGCCCAAGCCGATCGTCATTCCGCTGCGGAGCTCGCCGACTACCTCGTCGAGCGACTTCGTCTTGTCACGCTTGCTAGCCATGTTTGTCTCAGCCTTCCTTCTGGGTTGCGTTCTCGCGCGGCTTGCCGGTGGCGACGAATTCGTCGCGGTGTTCGTCGGACACACCGAGGAGGTTGAGTTCGAAGGTGTAGCCCTGCTCGAGTCGGTAGCTGCCCTTGACGTCGACCGGGTCGATGCCGTTGATGGCTTCCTTGGCGCACCGGATGATGCGGGTGTCCTTCGCGGCGATCTTTGCGGCGATCTCGCGAGCGCACTCGTCGAGCTTCTCGCGCGGGACCACGTCGTAGACGCTGCCGAACTGTTTGAGTGTGTGGGCGTCGACGCTCTGTGCGGTGTAGTAGAGCGTGCGCATCATGTGTTGCGGCACCAGCCGTGAGAGGTGCGTGGCAGCGCCGAGTGCACCGCGGTCGACCTCGGGGAGGGAGAAGATCGCGTCGTCGGAAGCGACGATCACATCCGCGTTGCCGACCAGTCCGATGCCACCGCCGACACAGAATCCGTTGACGGCCACGACGACGGGTACAGCGCAGTCGTAGACGGCTGCGAAGGCCGCGGCGCAACCGCGGTTGGCGGCGACCAGTGCGTCGAATCCCTCGGTCGCCTGCATCTCCTTGATGTCGACGCCGGCGTTGAATCCGCGTCCCTCGGCTCGCAGGATCACCACGTGAGTGTTGAGATCCTTGCCCGCGTCGAGGATGGCGTCGGCAAGCTCGAACCATCCCTTGGACGGGATTGCATTGACCGGCGCGTAGTCGATGGTGACCGTGGTGATGCCGGTTCCGTCGGAGGAGGTGCTGATGCCCATATCGGGATTCCTTACGTCTGTGTACCAAACCAAGCGATTGCTTGGTAAGTTAGCACACAAGCGGAGCCGACAAGCCCGAGCAGAGTGCATTAGGAGACAAATATGAGTGGATTGGTCGACGGACGCGTAGTCATCATCACCGGGGCTGGTCGCGGGATCGGGCGTGCGCATGCCTTGGCGTTTGCTGCCGAGGGCGCCAAGGTCGTCGTCAACGACATCGGTGCGGGTGCCGACGGTTCCGAGACCGGTGAGAGTCCGGCCGAGCAGGTTGTCGCGGAGATCATCGCCGCCGGTGGCCAAGCAGTGGTCAACGGAGACGACGTGGCCGACTGGGTGGGCGCCGAGAATCTGATCAAGACCGCGATCGACACCTTCGGTGGCCTGGACGTACTCGTGAACAACGCGGGCTTCCTGCGGGACCGCATGCTGGTCGGCATGAGCGAAGGCGAGTGGGACGCGGTGATTCGCGTGCACCTCAAGGGCCACTTCGCGCCCCTGCGTCACGCTGCTGCCTACTGGCGCGCTGAGTCCAAGGCGGGCAAGACCGTCGACGCACGCATCATCAACACCAGTTCGGGTGCAGGACTACAAGGTTCGATCGGCCAGGGTAACTACGCTGCGGCGAAGGCCGGTATCGCCGAGATGACCATCCAGGCCGCAGCCGAGCTCAAGAATTACGGCGTCAGTGTCAACGCGATCGCGCCTGCTGCGCGCACGCGCATGACCGTCGGCGCGGGTGGGGCGATGGCCGAGTCGATGGCAGCTCCCGAGGAGGGCTTCGATGCCATGGCGCCCGAGAACATCTCGCCGCTGGTCGTCTGGCTCGGTAGCGCCGAGTCCAAGGACGTCACTGGGCGGGTGTTCGAGGTCGAGGGCGGAAAGATCACCGTCGCGGAGGGCTGGCGTCACGGCCCGAGCGAGGACAAGGGTGACCGTTGGGACCCGAAGGAGATCGGGCCCGTCGTGGCAACGCTGTTGGAGAAGGCGGAGATTCCGACGCCGGTGTACGGAGCGTAGGGCCTCCGGCCCCGTGAGTGGTTAAGGAGTGCAGGGACTCCTTAACCACTCACAGGTGGTGTGCCGCCTACGCAGGCGCCCGAACCACCAACACGGTGCCGGGGAACTCTGCGGCGAGCTCGCGCCGCGAATGCTTCACGCAGGCTGTGCCGTAGCCCTTCTTGCGAGATTCCGGCGCGATCCAGATCGCCACGTTGACCTCTTGGCCGTCGAGTTCGCCGAATACCAGGCCGACGCTCTTCGAGCCGTCACCGGAGACGTCCTCGGCGACGAACCAGGCAGCGGTCTCGTCGTCGATCCGGCCGAGGCCACCGACGCGCTCAGCTTCGATCCGATCCTCGCTCCACGGCTTGCCGTCTTCGCCGAGCTGCTCGCCCGAACGAATCGTGAACAGCGACTTGTCTTCTGCGCTGTCGCTGAACGGACGCAAGGTGAAGTTCTGCCCGCTGCTCGCGGGACGATCGAGCGTCGTCCATTCGAGAGTGGCGTCGAGATTCTCCAGCTCGCCCTGGATGCGGTCGCGCGCAGCCTTGGTGAGTGCACTGAACTTGAGGCTCAGAACTGCTTCGGCATTTGCTTCCGACGTGCCGAGGAGTTCCGCGACGGTGGTCAGTGCCTCCTGGTGGTCCTTGCTGTCGACCACTGCGTCCAGCACCTCGTGGCGACGCTCCAGCGCACGCACGAGGGCTGAGGTGATCTCGCGTCGGTCCAGGATTTGATCTTGAATATGCGTCGTCATATATGCGACTCCTTGCTGTGTTCGAGGCTCTGTCGAAACGCCGTGCGGACCGTACGAGTCAATAGTGCTCCAACTCGCTCGTTATGGCACGTGTTCAGCCTCCGGTGCGGCGAACGAGCCGTTCGTAGCGCTGGCGGGCAGCTTGAGTGCTGCCGAGCCCGAGTCCGAAGGCAATATCTTGCCAGGTCATGCCCCGTTCGCGGGCAATTCCGAGGAACAGTGCTTCCAGCTGTTCCATTTCGGCTCGGGCCTTGGGAATCAGAGTCAACGCAGCCATGACATCGGCGTCGTCGACCTCGGGTTCGTTCGGCTGCGGTGTGTCGGTGCCGCCGGCAAGACGAGCCACGACGCGCACCGCGCCGTAGGGCTCGAGCATCTCCGGATGAGATTGCCGCGCGCGCTGGCTTTGGGTCGCGCCGTGGCGCTCGCTGATCCGAAAGAGTCCGGCGTACTCGCGATGTGCGCGTTCGCGGCCGGAATCGATCGGTCTGAACTGGTCATCGGTCATGAACCCAGGCTGGCACGAACCCGGGCCGGTGTAAACGTTTTGTTGTAAACAGTCCGTTTATTTCTTCAGCGGCTCGCACACGATGACGGGAATGATCCGGTCGGTCCAGGCCTGATAGTTGTCGAAATCCGGATACATCGCCGTCAACATCGGCCACAGCCGAGCGCGCTCGTCCTCGGTGGAGACACGGGCTTTCATCGATCGGATCCGGGACTTGATCTGCACCGTCACCACCGGGTCCGCCTTGATGTTGAGGTACCACATCGGGTTCTTCGGAAGACCACCTTGCGACGCCACCAGAATCACGTTCTCGCCGTCCTCGAGGAACAGCAACGGACTGATCCGCTCCTCGCCGGATTTGCGACCGGTGGTGGTGAGCAGGCAGATCGGCAGCCCGCGTGGGAACGCGCTGCCGACCCGCCACTTGCTACCCAGCCGCCCGTCGGTGGCGCGATACATGGCGACGTTTGCCTTCGACATCCACTTGATGATCTTGACCGTCGCCGGAGCGTCGAGTCCCTTGGGTTTAGCTGGGGGAGTAGTCATCTCAGATACGCTCGATGATGGTTCCGGTGGCCAGCGCGCCGCCGGCGCACATCGTGATCAGAGCCGTCGAGCCGTTGCGACGCTCCAATTCGTGCAGTGCGGTGGTGATCAGTCGAGAGCCCGTACTGCCGACCGGATGGCCGAGAGCGAGCGCGCCGCCGTTGACATTGACGTTGTCGAAGTCAGGTTCGTGAACCTGAGCCCACGACAGTGCGACGGATGCGAATGCTTCGTTGATCTCGAACAGATCGAGGTCGCCGATCTTCATTCCGCTCTTCTCCAGGACACGGCTGGTTGCCTGCACCGGTCCGTCGAGGTGGAATTCCGGTTCCGAGCCGACCAGTGCCTGGGCGATGATGCGGGCTCGCGGCTTCAAGCCGAGTGCGCGAGCCTTGTCCTCGTCCATGAGCAGGACTGCGGCCGCGCCGTCGGAGATCTGGGAAGACGTTCCGGCCGTGTGAATCCCGCCTTCGAGGACGGGCTTCAGTCGGGCTAGGGACTCGGCCGTCGTATCGCGCAGGCCCTGATCGCGATTGACGAGCTTCGTCTCGCCCGTGAGGTTTCCTTCCTTGTCGACCTGGGGCGCCGAAAGTTCGAGAACCTCGCGGTCGAAACGCCCTTCCTCCCAGGCCTGCTTGGCCAGCGCCTGCGAGCGGACGCCGAGGGCTTCGATGTCGTCACGGGTCAGTCCGCGTCGACGCGCGATGCGTTCCGCAGCTTCGAACTGGTTGGGCATGTCGATGTCCCACGTCGCCGGCCGACGCGGTCCGGCCTGATCGCCGACGTTTGCGCCGAGGGGAACCTGGCTCATGGCTTCGATGCCGCAGGCGATGCCGGCGTCGATGGCGCCGGTGGCAATCAGTCCGGCAATCAGATGGTTCGCCTGCTGGGCCGAACCACACTGGCAGTCCACGGTGGTTGCGCCGGTCTGCCACGGAAGTCCGGCGTGCAGCCAAGCCGTGCGCGTGATGTTGTTGGACTGAGCGCCGGCCTGGGTGACGCAGCCGCCGATCACCTGCTCGATCAGCAACGGGTCGATTCCCGACCGGTCGAGAACGCCCTTTTGTGCCGCTCCGAGGATCTCGGCGGCGTGCAGACCGGCGAGCCAACCTCCGCGCTTGCCGATCGGTGTACGGACAGCCTCGACGATTACTGGTGTGCCCACAGCGGGCTCCTTTCCTTGTAATGAAAAAGTAGAACAGGTTCTCTGTGGGAAGCAAGACCTGTCGACGTTTCCTTTCCTAGTAAGCAGGCTTGTGTTTCAATGAGAGTAGAACGTGTTACACATCACGGATCCCCATCACCCCTGTGATGAAAAGGCTTAGGGCAGGAGACATCAGTGGCACAGCCCGCATTCCCCGAGGGAATCGACTTCACGGACCCCGACATCTACGCGGAACGCATGCCGTTCGAGGAGTTCGCCGAACTCCGGAAGACGGCCCCCGTGTGGTGGAATCCGCAGCCCCCGGAAATCGGTGGATTCCAGGACGAGGGCTTCTGGGTGGTCACCCGTCATGAAGAGGTCAAGGAGGTCTCGCAGCGAAGCGACATCTTCTCGACCCACGAGAACACTGCGATTCCTCGCTTCGCCGACGACATCCCGCGCGAGAACGTCGAGATGCAGCGATTCATCCTCATCAACAAGGACGCTCCGGAGCACACCAAGCTTCGCAAGCTGGTTTCGCGTGGATTCACCCCGCGAGCCATCAACAGCCTGCGCGAAGAACTGACCGAGCGCGCCGAAAAGATCGTCAAGACTGCGGCTGCCGGTGGTGCCGGAGACTTCGTGGTTCAGGTCGCGTCCGAACTTCCGCTGCAGGCAATCGCCGAGCTTCTCGGTGTGCCGCAGGAAGATCGAATGAAGCTCTTCGACTGGTCCAACCAGATGACGTCCTACGACGATCCTGAGTTCGACATCGATCCGCAGGCAGCGTCGATGGAGATTCTGGGATACGCGTACCAGATGGCGGATCAGCGCAAGAAGTGTCCCGCCGATGACATCGTCACCAAGCTCATCGAAGCTGACATCGACGGAAATGAGCTCTCCCCAGAGGAATTCGGCTTCTTCGTGATTCTGCTTGCGGTCGCGGGTAACGAGACCACTCGCAATGCCATCACACACGGCATGGTTGCCTTCCTCGACAATCCCGACCAGTGGGAGCTGTACAAGAAGGAACGCCCGAAGACTGCGGCCGACGAGATCGTTCGTTGGGCCACCCCGGTGACCTCTTTCCAGCGCACCGCGCTCGAAGACACCGAACTCGGGGGACAGAAGATCAAGAAGGGCGATCGCGTCGTGATGATGTACGCGTCGGCCAACTTCGACGAAGACGTCTTCGAGAACCCCACGAAGTTCGACATCATGCGTGACCCCAATCCGCACCTCGGATTCGGCGGCACGGGTGCGCACTTCTGCATCGGCGCCAACTTGGCTCGTCTCGAAATCGATCTGATCTTCAATGCGATCGCCGATCACCTACCCGATATCACCAGGCTCGGCGATCCCCGTCGCCTGCGCTCGGGCTGGCTCAACGGCATCAAAGAGTTTCAGGTTGATTACAAGACATCGGGCTGCCCGGTCAAACACTGATCCGGACATATACTGACCTGGTAACCGGCGAGTAGGTTCTGTGTAGGTTTTCGGGAGTTGCCTCTGCACTCTCGAACACGCAGAACTACAGTAGACGTTCCGGGGGGCCACTAGTTGGCAACCTGGAACTGCGGCGGCGTCTGCGGGATCCCTCATCTCCCGTAGGCGCCGCCGTTTGTAGTTCAATCTCTAATTCAGCCGCCGTATGGCTTGGTGATCGCTTCCAGGAAATGTCCCGACGGGTCGAGGAAGTAGACCCCACGCCCACCGTCGTTGGTGTTGAAGCCGGTACTCGACTGGCGCGGATCGGCCCAGTGATCAAGTTTCAACGCCTGTATCCGCTGGTAGATGCCGTCGAAGTCATCTTCGGAGACGAGGAAAGCGTAGTGCTGAGACGCAACCTCGGCGCCCTCTTCCACCTGTGCGAAGTCCAGTGTCACCCCGTGCTCGAGTTCGACGCCGAGAAAGTAGCCGGCCTCGACCGGGCCTGGCAGACCGAACATGTGAGTGAAGAACCACGCAGACTCTTGTCGGTCTTTTGCGGCGATGATGGTGTGGTTGAACGAAATGGTCATGAGTGACCCCTTGCAGTACGACGCCTCCATGCCTGACGCAGTCCGTCATCGACACGCGACATTGGCAACCAGGAAACCATTTCAGGGTTCTCGGTGCAAGTACGACAGGCTGATTCGAATACGACGAGAGCGGCCCCGGTCGATGACCGGGGCCGCTCTCGTACTGTGGGTTCTCAGGCTTTGCGTGCCGTCTTCATCGCACGGTCCACTTCCCAGAATGCTCGAAGTGACGCGATCTTGCCTGCGTCGTTCACGCGATAGACGAACACGCCCTCGGCGTCGATGATCGAGCCGCCGATGGTGGTCCGGATCTTGCCGATGTTGACGTTCTCGTTGCCGCACACCAGTGAATCGTCGATCAGAAACTCGAGCTTGTCCGCGGTCGCGATCGTCATGTCGTAGAACTTGGAGATCGCTTCGCGTCCGTGATGGCCTTTGCCTTCGGGATCGAATCCCGACGGCCCGACCGGATCCTCCACCCAACCGTCCTCGGCGAAGAGGTCCAGCCAGGCTTCCTTGTTCTTGCCACTCGCTGCGGCGCGCGAAGCGTTACCCGCGACGCGGGCGGGGTGTTCGTCAGTCATCGCGACTCCTCAGTTGATGTACTGCTCGGCGAACTTACGCATCGAATCCTGCTTTGCCTCCAGCGGGGCATCGAAGCCGATTCCGTCGAAAACCCAAGGTACGGTGATGATGTCCGTGACGCCGGCATCTTCGAGTTCTGCGTAACCGTCCTTGCCGAAACGGTCGATGCACACCGTCTGGATTTCGAACGGCTCGTTCTCGCGGCCGTACTCGGCGCGCAGTTCGCGTAGTCGTGCGATCACACCCACCAGGTCGTCGAACTTGATCATCGCCGAGGTCCAACCGTCGCCGACTCGCGCAGCACGCTTGAGCGCCACCTCGGTGTGGCCGCCGACGTAGAACGGAACCGGCTTGGTGGGAGCCGGACTCATCTGCAGGCGATCGAAATCGAAGAACTCGCCGTGATACTCGACCATCCCGCCGCCGAGAATTAGTTTGAGAACGTCGATCATCTCGTCCACTCGGGCGCCGCGACGCTTGTACGGAGCGCCGCACCACTCGAACTCTTCAGGAGCCCAACCGATTCCGACACCGAAGCCGAAACGGTTGTTCGTCAATGCCGCTACCGATCCGACCTGCCGCGCGAGCAGGACCGGATTGCGGCTACCCAGCTTGAGCACCTGGGTGTAGAACTCGATCTTCTCGGTCACCGCGCCCATTGCAGCTGCGGCGATCAGCGGATCGACCCAGGGGGTCTCGGCATTCCACATCCGAGACCCGTCCGGGGTGTACGGGTAATCCGCCGCCTGCGTTTCCATGAAGAACAGTGAATCGGGGAGAGCGATCGACGAAAAGCCGCATTCCTCGGCCGTTTTGGCGATACCGGCTAACTGGTCCAAGGGGTTCATGGCAACCCCGACGGTGTACTTCATCTTCGGTCTCTTCCTGATCGGCGTGTGTGCTGCTGTTACGTGGTGGGACGTTCGGAGCCGACGACCCACATCGAGAAGTACTGCGAGCCACCGCCGTAGGCATGCCCGAGAGCCTTGTGCGCGTCGGCCACCTGGTGATCGCCGGCGCGGTGCATGACCTGCATCGCCGACTCGGCAAAACGGATCATGCCCGAGGCGCCGATCGGGTTGGAAGAGAGAACACCGCCCGAGGCATTGACCGGGAGCTTGCCGCCGATCGCGGTTTCGCCGGCCTCGGTCAGCTTCCAGCCCTGGCCTTCCTCCGCGAAACCGAGGTTCTCGAGCCACATCGGCTCGAACCACGAGAACGGGACATAGATTTCGGCGCAGTCGATTTCGTTGAGCGGATCGGTGATTCCCGCGGACTTCCACAGCGCGGCCGCGGCGTCACGGCCGGCCTGCGGATTGACCTGATCGCGTCCGGCATAGAAGGTCGGCTCGGTGCGCATGGCGGTTGCGTGGATCCACGCGACCGAACGACCCTCGGCCTCGACCTGTGCGGCCGCTTCCTCGTTGCCGATCACCAGAGCGCACGCGCCGTCCGAGGACGGGCAGGTCTCGTCGTAGCGGATCGGATCCCAGAGCATCTGAGATGCCTGCACCGATTCGAAGGTGATGTCCGGCTGCCGCAGGTGCGCATACGGATTGAGGCTGCCGTTGAGCCGATCCTTCACCGCGACGAGGTAGCCGATGTGCTCCGGTGCGCCCGATCGACGAATGTACGAACGGACGTGCGGGGCGAAGTATCCACCGGCGCCGGCGCCGACAGGCATGTTGAACGGTACCGGTGTGGACAGCGCCCACATGGCGTTCGACTCGGACTGCTTCTCCCAGGAAACCGTCAGAACCCGCTTGTGGACACCGGATTTGACCAGGCTGGAGGCGACGATAGCCGTCGACCCACCCACCGAGCCGGCAGTGTGAACACGCAGCAACGGCTTTCCGTTGGCGCCAAGGGCATCCGACATGGCGAGTTCGGGCATCATCGAACCCTCGAACAGGTCGGGGGCCTTTCCGATGACGACGGCGTCGATGTCGTCCCAGCCGACGTTGGCGTCGAGCATCGCGGCGTCGATGGCTTCACGAACCAAGCCCGCCATCGAGACATCATGACGCTTTGCGACGTAGTGAGTTTGGCCGGTGCCGAGCACGGCCGCGAGTTGAGGCGTTCCGGCCATCAGTTCCGTCCCTCCAAGACTGCTACCAGGTTCTGCTGCAGCACAGGGCCGCTTGTTGCATGGGCCAGAGCGCGATTCGCCTGACCGTCGAAGATTGCCTTGGCGGCGTGGCCGATTCGCTCCAGACCACCGGCGAACAGTGGGTTGCCGCTGAGCGGACCGCCGGACGGATTGATCGTGGTTGCGTCGGTCAGGCCGATCGCTTCCTTCAAGATCAATTCCTGGTGAGTGAACGGTGCGTGCAGTTCGGCGACGTCGATGTTGCCGACCTCGCCGCCCGTTGCCGCCTTGGCTGCCGACGTAGTGGACGGCGACGTGGTCAGGTCACGTGCACCCAGGTTGGGGGAGTCGATGCGATGCTCGAGTCCGGTGATCCACGCCGGCCGATCGCAGAGATCGCGGGCGCGATTGCCCGAGGCCAGCACGATTGCTGCCGCACCATCGGTGATGGGCGCACAATCGTGTGCGCGCAACGGATCTGCGAGGAACGGGCTGGCGAGTAGTGCCTCGATGTCGACCTCGCCTGCGAGCTGAGCCTTCGGATTACTCAGCGCGTGACGACGGCTGCGAGCGGCAACCTCCGCCATGTCCTCTTGCGTCCACTTACCCGCGTCGAGTCCGAGTCGGGCTTGAAGTCCGGCGATCGAGACGGAGTCCGGCCACAGCGGAGTGACGAGGTACGGATCGAGCTGCATGGACAGGATCTTGCGCAGGTGCCCGGCGGAGGATTTGCCGAAGCCGTACACCAGCGCGGTCTCGACCTCGCCGGTCAAGATCTTGATCCACGCTTCGTAGAAGGCCCACGCAGCATCCATCTCGACGTGAGATTCGTTGATCGGCGGGACCGCTCCGATGGAGTCGATGGCCGAGATGAAGGAGAACGCTCGTCCGGCCAGGTAATCGGAAGATCCGGAGCACCAGAAGCCGATGTCGGACTTGGTGATTCCCAGATCGCTGTAGAGCTGCTGGAAGCACGGGACGAGCATCTCGACGCCGTTGGTGGTGCCGTTGGTTTCGCGGACGTGGGGTGCCTGAGCAAAGCCCACGACTGCGATGTCTGCAGAAGTCATTTCAGGAGCCTCACAGGTGGTGTTGGAAGGTGGAGTACTCGGCGTCGGGTTCACCTGTCGGCCGGAAGTATTCGATGTTCTCGAGGGTGTAACCCCACTCTTCGCGAGGCTTCCACTTGGCTTCGACGCGCATGCCCATGCGTACGTCCGCGGCATCACATTCGAGGATCAAGTGCAGGAACGGAATGTCGGCTCCGTCGAGAAGCACGTAGGCGGCCACGTAGGGCGGTTTGATTCGCTGCCCGAGGAACGGGACGTTGACGATGCAGAAGGTGGTGACAATTCCCTTGTCGGGCAGTTCGATCTGCTCGCTCGTCGGCTTCCCGTTGGTGGGATTCGCGCCGCGCGGTGGGATGTAGATCTTGTCTTCGGGTCCGCTGCGACCACCGATCAGCTTGCCTTCTGCGAGACCACGGAGGTAGAAGCTCTCCTCGGCCGAAGCGGAATGCATGAAGTGCAGGTCGACAGGCGTCGTGATCATGGTGACAGGATCGGCGGTGGAATCGACTGTCGCGATTCCATTTTCGCTCTCACCTGGTTCGAAGCACTCGATGTCCTTGATCTGCCCGATCCGCTCCGACGCCCAGCGAGCACGGACCCGCAGGCCGGTGCTGATGTCGTCGGGGGAGTCGACGTCGACCGCGTGGAGCATGGACGTGTCCGCGCCGTCGAGCTTGATCAGGGCCCACGCGAAAGGCTTCGTCAGGGGTTGACCCTCGATGGGTTCGGGCATCCACGTCCAACTCACGACCGTTCCGCCGTCGGAGACTCCGACGAAGTCGGTCAGTGGTTCGGCCGTATCCGGATCGAATTCCGGTGGCGGCACGAAGACACGACCGTTCGACCCACGTGCGCCGATCACCTTGCGATCACGCAGGGCAGTCACGAACGCGCCGATGGTCGGTCCCGTCGATCTGGTGTAGTCGAAATGGAGATTCAATGGTGCGCTCAGGGGCTTGTCGGCCACCCCGCTCTTTCCGATGGTCACAAGATCGAGTAGAACAGGTTCTAGAGATTGTGGCAAGAGTCACTTCTGATCACCGGCAATGTGGAGGCCTGCGATGAAGCTTGGGTTGCAACTCGGATACTGGGGCGCACAGCCGCCGGCAAACGCCCCGGAACTGATCGAGGCCGCGGAAGGCGCGGGATTCGACGCGGTCTTCGCGGCGGAGTCGTGGGGCTCGGACGCCTTCACCCCGCTTGCCTGGTGGGGATCTCGGACCGAGAACGTCCGTCTCGGCACGTCCGTCGTACAGATTTCGGCACGAACACCGACCAGCTGTGCCATGCACGCGCTCACTCTCGATCACCTCAACGGTGGGCGAACGATCCTCGGGCTCGGCGTATCCGGACCGCAAGTCGTCGAAGGTTGGTACGGCCAGCCATTCGAGAAGCCGCTCGCGCGCACCCGCGAATACGTCTCGATCGTGCGCCAGGTCCTCGCCCGTGAAGCGCCCGTCACCAGCCCCGGCCCCCACTACCCTCTGCCGTATGCGGGACCGGGCAGTTCGGGACTTGGCAAGCCGCTCAAGCCCATTACGCACCCGCTGCGTGCGGACATCCCGATCTGGCTCGGCGCCGAAGGGCCGAAGAACGTCGCGCTCGCCGGTGAAATCGCCGACGGGTGGCTGGCGATCTACTACACCCCGCGCCTGGCCCCGATGTACAACAAGTGGCTCGACGAAGGCTTCGCTCGCGCCGGGGCCCGTCGTAGTCGCGAAGACTTCGAGGTGGCCGCCACGTGCCAGGTCATCGTGACCGACGATCGTGCCGCCGCCATCGCCGCTCTCAAGCCGATGACCGCCCTCTACGTCGGCGGAATGGGCGCCCCGGAGTTGAACTTTCACGCACAGGTCTACAAGCGGATGGGCTACGAGAAGGAGGTCGACGAGATCGGTCGCCTCTTCATGTCGGGTCGCAAGGACGAAGCTGCTGCCGTCGTCCCCGACGAGATGGTCACCGAGACCATGATCATCGGCAACGTCGACGAGGTGCGCGCGGACGTGAAGCGTTGGGAGGAAGCCGGAGTCACGATGCTGCTGGTGACCTGCCGCGACGCCGACCATGTGCGAGAGCTCGCGGCCGCGGTGGGTGGTTGAGCGGGGCACCCCCTTTTTTTTTCGAGCGGGACCCCCCATTTTCCGAGCGAACGGCACGTTCAGCGCATCTGAGGCGCTGAACGTACCTTTCGCTCGCCCAAAGTTATCCACAGGCGCACCGAAACCCCAGTTCGCCGCCGGGGCCCGCGCTGATGCTCGAGTCATGCTGCAACCATGCGGCGAGGAACGTGGGGCGATGATCTGGACGCGATTTACCGCGTCAGTCGAAGCGGAGTGATCCGAACGGCGGAGTTGGCGCGATTGGGCGTATCCAACTCCGCAGTGCACACCCGGTGTCGGGTAGGTGGACCGTGGCAGCGCATATTGCCGGGGGTCATTCTGCTCAGAAATGGTCAACCGACGCCACGTCAACGATCGATCGCTGCGCTCATGTTGAGCGGTGACGAGTCTCTGCTGACGGGGCGATCTGCCATGTCGGAGTACGGATATCGGACGCACGCCGGGGATGTGCAGGTGCTCATCCCCATCGACCGTCGAGTTCAATCAGTTGGATTTGTCACGGTGGAGCGCACTATTCGACTGCCTGAGCCGGAGATTCGCAACGGACTGCGCTGTGCGCCGCTGCCGCGGGCACTACTCGACGCTGCGAGGCGGTGCAAGGCCCTCGATCCCACACGGGCACTCATTGCTGAGGTCGTTCAGCGTGGCGACGTCTCGGTGCGCGAACTTGCGAAGGAACTCGAGGCGGGTAGCAGTCGGGGTTCCGCGCTACCTCGGGTCGTGTTGCGCGAAGTGAACGCGAACGTCCACTCGGTTCCGGAGGTTCACGCGCGAAAACTGTGGCAGCGGAGCGGGCTGCCGGAAATGTTGTTCAACCATGAGATCCGGGATGCTGACGGAGACTTCATCGCAATTCCGGACGGATGGATCGATTCGGTTGCCTTCGCGTGGGACATCGACTCCTTGGAATGGCATGCCGCGCCGACGGACTACAAGCGCACGGTGGAACGCCGGACGCGTATGCAGAATGCGGGAATCATCGTGTTGCCGACGGTGCCCAGTGCACTGCGAACGGACCCTGATCGTGTGATCGACGACCTGCGTGCGCACTACAGATTGGCGCAATCCCGTCCTCGGCCTCAGGTGTTCGCGAGGTCGAGGTGGGTGAAAATGGACGAAACCGGCTGAGCGAAAGTGCCTTTCGGCGCACTGAAGGCGCCGAAAGGTACGTTCGCTCGAAAAGGGGGTGGGTGGGACCGAGAGGGGACGGGAAGGGGGGTGGCTCAGGCAGGGGTGGGGTCAGGCAACCCTGACTCAGATGCCCTTGAACTGGGGCGCCCGCTTCTCACCGAAGGCTCGCGGGCCCTCCTTGGCGTCCGCGCTCATGAACACCTTCATGCCCAGCTGCGCGTCGATCTGGAAGGCCTCTTCCTCGTGCATGCCCTCGGTGTCGCGGATGGTCTTGAGAATCGCCTGCACGGCGAGGGGGCCGTTTGCACTGATCAGGTCCGCGAGCTCCAGCGCCTTGTCGAGGGCCTGACCGTCCGGGACGACGTGGCCGATGAGCCCGATCTCCTTGGCCTCCGGAGCCTTGATGTGACGACCGGTGAGCAGGATGTCGGCTGCGATCGTGTACGGAATCTGTCGAACGAGACGCACCGCGGAACCGCCGAGCGGGAAGAGCCCCCACTTGGCTTCGGAGACGCCGAACTTGGCGCTCTCGCCCGCGACGCGGATGTCGGTGCCCTGCAGGATTTCGGTTCCGCCGGCGATGGCTGCACCCTCGACCGCAGCGATCAGCGGCTTGGTCAACCGGCGACCCTTGAGTAGACCTTCGATCTTGGACATGTCGACGCCGCCGCCCGCGAAGGAATCTCCCGGAGGCTTGGCGGACATGTTCTTGAGGTCGGCGCCGGCGCAGAAGTCGCCGCCAGCTCCGGTGAGGATCGCGACGCGGATTTCGGGGTCGTTGTCGACCTGATCCCAGGCGTCGACCATGATCGCCATCATTTCGCCGGTGATGGCGTTCTTACGCTCGGGGCGATTCATGGTCACGATGAGAACGTGGCCGCGCTTCTCCACGAGGCAATGCGGCGCGGTTTCCGAAATGTCTGATTTTTCGGTCGTCGAAGTGGACACTGATGGCTCCTGGCGGGTCTGTGAGCTGGCTCTCAAATTGGGTCTTGCCAGAAACGGTAACACGTTCTACTTTGAACTCGTGGCCCTTAACATCGCAGACTTCGTAGAGCACGCAATCGACCTCGTTCCGGACCGCGTTGCGCTGGTCTCGGACAACCGCGAGATGACTTATGCGCAGTTGGAGGACCGAGCAAACCGCCTCGGTCACTACCTGCGTGAACATGGCGTTCAGCCGGGTGACAAGGTCGGCATCTACTGCCGGAACGTCATCGAGGCGATCGAGGCCATGGTCGCCGTTTTCAAAATCCGGGCCGTGATGGTCAACATCAACTACCGGTACGTCGAGAACGAGTTGCAGTACATCTTCGACAACTCCGACATGGTTGCGCTCATTCACGAGCGCCGCTACTCGGACAAGGTCGCGAACGTCCTGCCGAACACTCCCAAGGTCAAGTCCGTCATCGTGGTCGAGGACGGCACCGATCTGGACTTCAGTGCTTTCGGCATCGGCTACGAGGACGCACTCGCGCAGAGTTCGGGTGAGCGTGATTTCGAAGAGCGCAGCAACGACGACATCTTCATGCTCTACACCGGCGGCACCACCGGAAGTCCCAAGGGCGTCATGTGGCGCCACGAGGACTGGTGGCGTGTTCTCGGCGGCGGCATCAACTTCGTCACCGGAGTTCCGGTCGAGGACGAGTACGAGATGGCGAAGGTCGGCGCAGCCAACCCGAGCATGATCCGCTACCCGATCCCCCCGATGATTCACGGTGGTTCGCAGTCTGCGGTGTTCCACAGCCTCTTCGGCGGCGGAACCTGTTTGATGCACCCGGAATTCGACGCCCACGAGGTGTGGCAGAACATCGACAAGCACAAGGTCAACCTGATCTTCATCACGGGTGACGCGATGGGCCGTCCGATGCTCGACGCACTGATCGCCGGCAATCCGAAGACGGGTGAGCCGTACGATCTTTCGACGCTCTACGTGATGGCCAGCAGTGCTGCACTCTTCTCGCCGAGCATCCAGGAGCAGTTCCTCGAACTGTTGCCCAACCGCCTGCTGACCGACTCCATCGGAGCATCCGAGACCGGCTTCGGCGGACTCGCCGTGCTGAGCAAGGGGCAGAAGCACACTGGCGGTCCGACGGTCAAGATCGACGCCTCCACAACGGTTCTCGACGACGACGGCAACGAGGTCGAACCCGGATCGGGCAAGCGCGGCATGCTCGCGCGCAAGGGCAACATCCCGCTCGGCTACTACAAGGACGAGGTCAAGACGGCCGAAACCTTCCGCACCATCAATGGCGTTCGCTACTCGATCCCCGGCGACTACGCTCAGGTCGAAGCCGACGGCACGGTCACGATGCTCGGCCGCGGTTCGGTGTCCATCAACAGCGGCGGCGAGAAGGTTTACCCGGAAGAGGTTGAGGGCGCGTTGAAGGCGCACCCGGACATCTTCGACGTGCTGGTGGTCGGTATCCCCGACGAGCGCTTCGGCCAGCGGGTTGCCGCAGTGGTTCAGGTACGCGAAGGCACGTCGCCGACGTTGCACGACATCGCCACCGCAGCGCGCAAAGAGATTGCCGGATACAAGGTTCCGCGCAGTGTGTGGTTCGTCGACCAGATCAAGCGCAATCCGGCCGGCAAGCCCGACTACCGCTGGGCGAAGGCCGAAACGGAATCGCGCGAGGCTGACGATCACAACGGAAACGGCGCTCCTGTGGCGTCCGCAAACGAAAGCGTGGAAGCCTGATGCGTTCGGATCTCGCCGACAAGTTCGGCATCGAATACCCGATCTTCGGATTCACTCCTTCCGAGCACGTCGCGGCCGCGATCAGCCGCGCGGGCGGTCTGGGCGTGCTCGGTTGTGTCCGGTTCAACGATCCGGAAGAGCTCGAAGCCGCACTGACGTGGATGGACGAGAACACAGACGGTAAGCCGTACGGCGTCGACATCGTCATGCCGGCAAAGGTGCCGACCGAAGGCGGCGCCGTCGATCTCGACAAGCTGATTCCGGAGGAGCACCGCGCCTTCGTCAACCGAACGCTCGACGAACTCGGTGTGCCGCCGCTTTCCGACGACGTCGAGCATGCGACCGGCGTACTGGGATGGCTTCACTCGGTGGCCCGGTCTCACGTCGATGTTGCTCTGGGACACCGGATCGCGTTGATCGCGAATGCACTGGGATCACCGCCGAAGGACGTCATCGATCAAGCTCACGAGAAAGGCGTTCCGGTAGCAGCACTGGCCGGCGCCGTCGAGCATGCACGTCGTCATGTCGAGAATGGTGTCGACATCGTGATCGCGCAGGGTTACGAGGCCGGCGGTCACACCGGCGAAATTGCGTCGATGGTTCTCGTTCCGGAAATTGTTGATGCGCTGGGCGATTCAGCTGCCGTACTGGCCGCCGGCGGTATCGGCAGCGGCCGTCAGGTGGCTGCTGCACTTGCACTCGGTGCGTCCGGAGTGTGGATGGGCTCGTACTGGCTCACCACATCCGAATACAAACTCGGCAGTGCATCGGGCGAAGGCCCTTCCGCTATTCAGCGTGCACTGTTGGGCGCGACGTCGGCCGACACCGTACGTTCGCGCATCTACTCGGGTAAGCCCGCTCGGTTGCTCAAGACCAAGTGGACGGAAGCCTGGTCGAACCCGGGAGCGCCGGCGCCCTTGCCGATGCCGCTGCAGAACCTACTGGTCAGCGACGCTCATCAGAGAATCGCTGCATCGGAGAACCCGGAAGTTGTGGCAATGCCCGTCGGTCAGATCGTGGGACGGATGAACGAGATCCGACCGGTCGCCGAGGTCATGGCAGAGCTGGTGTCGGGGTTCGAGGACGCGCGAACCCGACTGGATTCGATGAAGTAGTAGATGACACGTACGTATGCCCTCGGCCGAGTTTCGGCCGGGGGCATACGTCGTTTCAGCCGGCGAGGTCGTCCGGTCCGACGCTGTCCGACAACCATTCTCCGCGGCTGAGGGCGCCGTCGTCGCGGCGACGTGCGATCACGAAAATGACCAGGGCGGCAGCGAGGACAACTGCGAGAACGCGCGAAGGCGTCAGGTTCGGGTTCTTCATACCCGTAATTTTGCCGGAAGAACGGGCGCGATGGCGAGACAGCGGAGCAAAATCACGGTATTTCGGATTGGCTGAGTTTCGGAATGGCGTTGACATCGCACAGTGGTGTGATGTCGACGAGCGTCGCAAACCGCTTGCTCAGCACTACTGAGATATCGGGCTAGACGGGCTCTCGCGTCTTCTCGAGGCCGAGTGTCATTTCGGGAGTGAGTAATTGGAAGTCGGATTCTCCGCGCCGGCGGATCCACACCGGATCGGATGTGTTCCATCGTTCGGCGCTCTGCGTTCGAGTGACCACCTTGAACGTCGCCGTTCTAGGGAACTCACTGCACACGCGGATCAAGGTCGGCTTCTGCTTCGGCCCGAGTTCCGGCCGGGAATCGATGTATTCGGCTACGGCTGCCGGGTCGAAGTTGTCGACGTCGCCGACCGGAATCACCGACGCCATGACGCGGTCGCCGACATCGCTGTCGGGGACTGCGTACACGGACACCTGCGCGAAGCCCGGGTAACCGACGAGCGAGCGTTCGATGGGTGCGGCGCCGATGTTCTCGCCGTCCACTCGTAGCCAACCGGAACTGCGTCCCGCGAAGTAGACGTAGCCGTCGACGTCGGTGTACGCCAGATCGCCGCTCCAGTACTGGCCGTTGCGCATTCGCTCGGCGTCGGCTTCCGGGTTCTTGTAGTACCCGGCGAATGTGCCTGGGCCGGTGACGTTGACCAGTTCACCGGTTGCCTCGTCGGCATTGGTGATCCGGCCGTCAGCGTCGAAGACTGCAGGCGGGCATGGGGCTCCGGTCTCGGGATCGAGGATCTTGACTCCGTCCGGGAGAAGTCCGAGGGCGCCGGTCCTCGGCACCGGCGCCGCGGAAATCGAAATGCCGCCCTCGGTGGAACCGAACCCGTCGATGACGCGGGCATCGAAGCGCCGGACGAAGGTGGCGACGGCGGGCGCCGAACCCTCGTTGCCGTACATGATCTTCAAGGTGTTGTCCCGCTCGTTCGGCACCTCGGGGGTGGAAGCGATGAAGGACAACGGCTTTCCGACGTAGTTGGAGTACGTGATTCCGTACTTGTGAACGTCGGGCAGAAAGCCCGAAGCGGAGAACTTGCGGCGCATGGCAATTCCCGCACGAGCGTGCAGCGCGACCGTCCACGCCGCCATCATGGCGTTGGAATGGAACATGGGCATCGCCATGTAGACGACGTCGTCGGCGCCGAGCCCGAAACGATCGGCAAGCATGACTCCGGGAGAGGCCAACTTGTGGTGCGTGCACCGAACCGCTTTGGGATCACCGCTTGTTCCGGAAGTGAAAATGAGCATCAACAGATCGTCGGGCTGCGCCGTCGACGCGTAGGCCGGTGTATCGGCGAAGGGCGCCAACAATTGCGTCCAGGCCGGAGAATCCACGTTGATCACCCGGACGTCACCGAGATCGACGTCGTCGAGTAGATGTGCCTGGTTGTTCTCGGTGAAGATGACCTGACAGTCGGAGAGTTGGATGTCTCGCGCCAATGCCGGGCCGCGCCTGGTCGTGTTCAGTCCGGCAGCAACCGAACCCGAGAACGATGCTGCGCCGAGCAATAGTGAGAATTCGGGGACGTTCTCCATCAGAAGACCGAAATGCCGGGGGCGCGTTCGATCGAGCAGCGTGTCCAGCAGCGCTGCTCGATCGAACGCGCCTTGAATGTGCTCGCGCCAGGTGATGACCTGGTCCTCGAAACGGATACCGCGGTCGTCGATCTCGCTGACTCCGAGGAGCAGATCGGAAACAGTGGGGCTCTGACTCATAGCTGCATCATCATCGATTCGTCTCGGACCAGGTCATGGATTTCCACTCGGTGGGACGCACTCAGGCAGGAACTGCGGCAAGTTCCTTGCCCAGAGCGCGAAGCTGATCTGTTGCGTTGCCGAGCAGGAACTCGTGATGCTTGGCCGCGAGGAAGTAGCGGTGAACCGGATGGTCCTCGTCCAGACCAACACCGCCGTGAACGTGAACAGCGGTGTGCCCGACGCGGTGTCCCGCATCTGCAGCCCAGAACTTGGCCGTCTGCACGGCCCCGTCGGACGGAAGTCCTTCGCTCAGACGCCACGCTGCGGCCCAGAGAGTCAGGCGAACGCCCTTGACATCGATGTATCCGTCGGCGAGGCGCTGGGCCACGGCCTGGAAACTACCGATCGGACGGCCGAACTGCACACGCTCGGTGGCGTATTCGGCGGTCAGCTTCAGCGCTTGATCGAGCACCCCGTACTGGTAGGCGCTGGAACCGAGCTGAATTCGTTCGACGATCCACGCCGCGATGTCGGATCCTTGGGCAACCGAGCCGAGAACACGATCGGCCGGGATCTGCACCGAATCGAACTCGACCAGGGCCGCACTCGAGAAATCCGTGGTCGATTGCCTGGTAATGCTCACGCCCGCGTCCGACGGTTCGACGAGGAAGACCGCGACACCGTCCTCGGTGATGGCGGGGACGAGGAACAGATCTGCGAGCGGAGCACTGTCGACGGTGATCTTTGCTCCGTCGATGCGCCAACCATCGGCGGTCTTCTCGGCACGCGTGATCGGGTGCGCCGGGTCGTCGTTGTATTCCTCGGCGAGGGCCGCGGTGAGTATCTTCTCACCGGCAGCGGCAGCGCTTGCCCAGTCGTCGCGCTGCTTGTCCGAGCCGAATTCGGCTATCGCTGCGGCGGACCCGACGATGGACGTCAGGAACGGAACAGCTGCGACGCCGCGGCCGAGTTCGGCCAGGATGCTGCACTGCTCGAGGACACCGAATCCGTCGCCGCCCACCGATTCCGGAAGGGCCGCACCGAGAACGCCGGCCGAAGCCAGAGCGTTCCACAAGAGGGCGTCGAAACGGTCTTCGGCGGCGTCGAGTTCACGAAGGCGGTCGTTGGTGACCAGTTCGGTGACGACGGATCGTGTCAGTCCGGACAGGTCCTGCTGGGCCTCGGTAAGGGTGAATTCCATGATCGTTGGTCCTTATCGCTTCGATGCGGGAAGCCGCAGAGCTGTCATGCCGATGATGTCGCGTTGCACTTCGTTGGTACCGCCGCCGAACGTCAGGATCAGCGAAGAACGATGCATGCGTTCGATGCGTCCGCGTAGAAGAGCGCCGGGGGAGTTCTGCCTGATCGTGGCGGAGGATCCGAGGATCTCCATCAGCAAGCGGTAAGCCTCGGTGGCGAATTCGGTACCGAACACCTTGTTGGCCGACGCCGCTTCGGGACCTGGAGCGTGATCGGTTGCGGAGGCGATTTCCCAGTTCATCAACTTCAGGTACTCGGCCTTGGCATGCACGCGAGCCAGATTGATCTGCACCCATTCCTGGTCGATCATGCGTCGGCCGTCGGGCAGCTTGGTGTTCTGTGCCCACTCGCGGACCTCACGCTGTGCGGTCAGAATCGGTCCGGCCGAGGTGAGGGCAACACGCTCGTGGTTGAGCTGATTGGTAATCAGTGCCCAGCCGCCGTGTTCCTGGCCGACTATCGACGACGCCGGGACCCGTACGTCCTGGTAGTAAGTGGCGCTGGTGTCGGGGCCGGCCATGGTGTGAACCGGGGTGTAGGAGAAGCCTTCTGCGGTGGTCGGGACGATCAGCATGCTGATTCCCTTGTGCTTCTTGGCTTCCGGATCGGTGCGGCACGCCAACCACACGTAGTCGGCGTACTGGATCAGGCTCGTCCACATCTTCTGCCCGTTGATGACGTAATCGTCACCGTCACGGACGGCCGACGTGCGCAGAGACGCCAGGTCGGTGCCGGCCTCGGGCTCGGAGTAACCGATCGCGAAGTGGAGCTCACCGCGGGAGATCTTGGGCAGGAAGAAGGCCTTCTGCTCGTCCGTCCCGAAATGCATGATTGTCGGCGCTACGGAATTGATCGTCAGGAACGGCACGGGCGCACCGGCAATGGCAGCTTCGTCGGTGAAGATCAGCTGGTCCATCGCGGAGCGTTCCTGTCCGCCGTACTCTTTCGGCCAACCCAGCGTGAGCCAGCCGTCCTGGCCCATCTGCGCGACGACTTCGCGGTACACATTGCCTTCGCCGTACTCACCCGTCGTGGCAGCGAGTGCTTCACGCCGCTCGGGAGTCATCAGTTGTGCGAAGTAGGCACGCAACTCCTCCTGGAGCTGTTGCTGCTCAGGGGTGTAGGTGATGTGCATGGTTACCTCTCCATAGAGATACGAATCAAAGCGCCAACCATTCGATTGACACAGGTTCTATCGATGCGTACATCGGCGACAAGGGACGCTCTCGCCGTCTCCGGCGGATCGTTCGACGTCCGTTCTCGGTACTTTTTCGAATCATTGCACACGACTGAAACAGGTTCTAGTGTTATCGCCAGGAACGGTGTGTGGCACAGCCCTGCGGCACTCGTTTCGTATCCGTGTTCGCGCCAGTAGTAGTGAGTAGAGAAGAGGAATCGCCATGGAGGTCAGGGTTGATCTGGACCGTTGCGAGGCAAACGGTGTGTGCGTAGGGATCGCACCCGATATTTTCGACCTCGACGACAACGAGGAGCTCGTGATCAGTTCCGTGCGTCCGCCGGAGGATCGCTGGGAAGATGTCCGTTCCGCGATCGCTCAGTGCCCGCGTGCGGCGCTGACCGAACATCCGTGACGATGGTTGCCCAAAACAAGAACACGTTCTAAAGTTGCGAACTCGTGGGTCACGGCAATCGAGCCGGGTAACTCGACACACGACCGCATAGAACCGGGAGAGCGCTTCGATGAATGCTGTGAACAGCCCAGAAACCAGTCTCGAAGGCAAGGTCGCCATCGTGACCGGTGCCGGATCGGGGCTCGGAAAGTTCGAGGCCATCGGTCTGGCGAAGGCCGGTGCGTTGTTGGTCGTCAACGATCTGGCCCCGAACGAGGCCGTCGAAGCAACGCTCGAGGAGATCCGCGGTCTCGGCGCCAAAGTCGAATTCGTGGCAGGCAACGTCGGTGAGCGTTCTACCGCCGACGCACTGATGGAAGCAGCGCAGGGGCAGTTCGGCAGTGTCGATATTGTCGTCAACAATGCCGGCGTCGTGCGCGACCGGATGCTGTTCAACATGTCCGACGAAGACTGGGATCTGGTACTCGAAGTTCATCTTCGCGGCCATTTCCTCCTGTGCCGCAACGCCGCTGCCTACTGGCGGGCGAAATCCAAGGAAGCCGGGGCGCCGGTGTACGGGCGCATCGTCAACACTTCTTCGGAGGCGGGCCTTCTCGGACCGGAAGGGCAGCCCAACTACGGCGCTGCAAAAGCCGGAATCACGGCGCTGACGTTGTCGGCCGCACGTGGGCTCTCGCGCTACGGCGTTCGGGCCAACGCGATCTGCCCGCGGGCACGGACGTCGATGACCGAAGGTGTGTTCGGCGATGCGCCGGCCGACGGCATCGATCCGCTCTCGCCCGAGCATGTGGCATCGCTCGTCTCGTACCTGGCGTCACCGGCGGCCGATGCCGTCAACGGCCAGGTATTCGTGGTGTACGGGCCGATGGTTGCGCTGATGGCGGCGCCCGTCGTCGAGCAGCGGTTCGACGCCGAGGGAGATTCCTGGTCGCCGGAAACGCTGTCCGCGGTGATGGGTGACTACTTCGCCGACCGTGACCCGGCAAAGATGTTCTCGGCATCGGCGGCCCTGCGCGCGTTGGGCTGATCGACGGGTCTGATTCTCGGGTGCGCGACACGTAGAACCGTTGTTCATACTTAGACGGTCTACGTGTCCACTTCCTGGTAGAAATAGCGTGTTCACGAGTCGGTGGGCGCGGCACTCTGCCTGCGTTCTACAACGAGACCAACGGTCTCGAAAAAACTAGACTGTGTTCCAATTTTACATTCCTGTGAACGATGCGATATTCGATCGACGTGCCCGGTCAGGGCTGGCGCGGTAGCAGGGTCTCGATCCGGCGCCGATAAGTGCTGATCATTCAAAAGTATTAATTTCCAGGATATTTCGGCGAAATTCGCACCGAAAAGGGATGCTTCCCATGGCCCGAACCTTCGGGTTTCGGATCGTCGCCGTGAGGCTACTTCTTAGAGTTGGACACTTGTTTTTGACAGGTGAACACGTTCTAGTTAATATGACCTGAGTCACAAGCTGTCGGGGGCTGGACTATGAGAACAGACAGTACTGCGGCAACCAAGGACGAGGAGGGCGAATGGTAGACCTCGTCGAGGTGCCATTACGAGCGGTCGGTGGCTTCTTTCAGATGTCCGCCCAAACCTTGAGGGCAGTCTTCTCCCGCCCCTTCCAGCGTCAAGAGTTCATCGATCAGGCCTGGTTCGTGGCGCGAGTCTCGATGGTGCCGACGGTGCTGGTCGCAATCCCGTTCACGGTGCTGGTCAGCTTCACCATCAACATTCTCTTGCGCGAGATCGGTGCAGCCGACCTCAGCGGTGCCGGAGCTGCGCTCGGTACCGTCACACAGGTCGGCCCCATCGTCACCGTGCTGATCGTCGCCGGCGCCGGCGCAACCGCCATCTGCGCGGACCTCTCGGCCAGAACCATTCGCGAAGAGATCGACGCCATGAAGGTGCTCGGTATCAATCCGATCCACCGGTTGGTCGTTCCCCGGGTGCTCGCGTCGACGGGAGTGGCGCTGCTCCTCAACGGACTGGTCTGCACCATCGGCATCCTCGGCGGTTTCGTCTTTTCCGTGTTCATCCAGGACGTGAATCCCGGCGCCTTCGTCAACGGCATCACACTGCTCACCGGATTCGGTGAGCTCATGCTCTCCATGGTCAAAGCAGGACTGTTCGGCATGATCGCCGGCCTGGTTGCGGCCTACCTCGGACTCAACGTCAAGGGCGGCGCCAAGAGCGTCGGTGACGCGGTCAACCAGACCGTCGTGTTCGCGTTCATGGCGCTCTTCGTCGTCAATGTGCTCATCACGACCATCGGTATCAAGTTGACGGCCGGATGAGGCACACGGCAGTCGGAGAGATCGAAGTGAACAGAACGACGAACGACGGACGGGAGGAGATCTGATGGCGTTGGCCGCAGCGGGACGCTTCCCGCGCACACGTCGACAGATCGGCTCGATCTCTCGCAGTATCGACAGCATCGGTGATCAAGCGCTGTTCTTCGCGAAGGCTCTCGGTCACGCTCCCAAGGCGCTGATGCGCTATCCGCGTGAAACTCTGCGCCTGATCGCCGAGATCAGCATGGGCACCGGTGCGCTCGCCGTCATCGGTGGCACCGTCGTGATCGTCGGATTCCTGACGCTGTTCACCGGTGGCACCATCGCCGTTCAGGGCTACAGCTCGCTGGGCAACATCGGTGTCGAAGCACTGACGGGCTTCTTCGCCGCCTTCATCAACGTTCGCATCGCAGCGCCGGTCATCGCCGGAATCGGCCTCGCCGCGACCATCGGCGCCGGCTCCACCGCGCAGCTCGGTGCGATGCGCGTCTCCGAAGAGATCGACGCCCTGGAGACGATGGCGATCCCGTCGATTCCGTATCTGGTCAGCACCCGCGTCATGGCCGGCATGATCGCGATCATCCCGCTGTACTCACTGGCGGTGATCGCGTCGTTCGTCGCCAGCCGCTTTGCGACGGTGTTCCTCTACAACCAGTCCGGCGGCGTGTACGACCACTACTTCACGACCTTCCTGATACCCACGGACATACTGTGGTCGTTCGCCCAGGCGATAGTCATGGCGCTGGCCGTCATGCTCATCCACACCTACTACGGCTTCAACGCAACCGGTGGCCCGGTCGGCGTCGGTGTCGCGGTGGGTAACGCAGTGCGCGCCTCGTTGATCGCGGTCGTCACGGTCACCCTGCTCATCTCACTCGCCATCTACGGCGGGTCCGGCAACTTCAACCTGTCGGGATAGGCGGGCAAGCGATGACCGTACCCAGATGGCACAAGAAGTTGGCCGCAGCCGGCCTGGTCCTCGGACTCGTGGCGATCGTCGCCGTTGCTCTCACCATGTTCTCGGGTGGGTTCACCAAGAGCACGCCCATCACCGTGACGTCCACGCGTGCAGGCCTGGTCATGGAACCGAATGCCAAGGTGAAGCTGCGCGGAGTGCAGGTCGGCCGCGTCGAATCGATCTCCCTCGTCGGCGACCAGGCAAACCTGAAGTTGGCGATGGATCCGGGCCAGATGTCGAAGATTCCGTCGAACGCCCGGGTGGAAATCAAGACCACCACGGTGTTCGGTGCGAAGTACGTCAACATCGTGATTCCCGACGATCCGTCGACCCAGCCGATCCAGGAGGGTGCTGTCATCGCCTCGGACAGCGTCACCGTCGAGTTCAACAGTGTCTTCGAACATCTTTCGGACGTGCTCGCGAAGATCGAACCGGAAAAGCTCAACGCCACACTCGGCGCGATCTCCACTGCGCTCAACGGGCGCGGCGAGTCGCTGGGTGAGGTTCTCGAGCTCGGTGACACCTATCTGAAGAAGATGAATCCGGTTCTGCCGCAGCTCCAGGAAGACTTGGTCGGCGCCGCCGATGTCACCAACCTGTACGCCGACGTGGCACCGGATCTGATGCGCATCCTCGACAATGCCACCGCGACAAGTGGATCGATCGTGGCGGAGCAGGCAAACCTCGACTTGCTGTTGCTCAACGTCACCGGCCTCGCGGACACCGGCAACGCGTTGTTGACCGACAACGAGCAGAACCTGACCACCGCCCTCGACACTCTGACCGCGACGACGACCCTGCTCGACAAGTACTCGTCGGGTCTGACGTGCTTCATCGTCGGGTTGAACGACGGCCGGATCAAGTTCGAGCCGCTGGCAGGCACCGGGGACAAAGCGGCACTGATGCTGAGTGCGAGCTTCATGTACGGTGCCGAGGCGTACCAGAACCCGCAATCTCTCCCCAAGGTCGCGGCCTCCGGTGGACCCAATTGTTATGGTCTGCCCGAATTCGATCCGAAGGTCGACGGGCATGCCCCGTTCGCTGTCACCAACACCGGCAACGTGCCTTTCGTTCCCAACACCGAACTGCGCGTCACCGTGCCGACCATTTTCCAGTATCTCTTCGGTGACTCCTACGAGCAGGAAGACGGGAAGTGATGAGACCGACCACGGTCAAGCTGCTGATTTTCACCGTCGTCATGGCGGTCATCTTCGCCGGACTGGCGATCGTCTTCAGTCAGGTGCGCTTCAGCAGCAGCAACGGATTCCACGCCACCTTCTCGGACGTCTCGGGACTCAAGTCCGGCGACAAGGTACGTATCGCCGGTGTTCCGGTCGGGTCGGTCACCGGAGTGTCCATCGGTGACTCCAACCAGGCCGAGGTCGAGTTCGACGTCGATACCAAGTACTCACTGATGAAGAGCACCAAAGCGACTGTGCGCTACGAGAACCTGGTGGGCGACCGCTACATGGAACTGCTCGAGGGCGCTGGTTCCACCGAGACGCTTTCGTCAGGTGGATCGATTCCAGTCGACCAGACGTCGCCCGCGCTCGATCTGGATCTGCTGCTCGGCGGATTCAAGCCGCTGCTTCGCTCTCTCGACCCCCAGCAGGTCAACGACCTCTCCGGGGCCCTGCTCCAGGTACTCCAAGGTCAGGGTGGAACATTGGTTTCGCTTCTGGGAAACACCAGTTCGTTCACCAGCACGTTGGCGGACCGAGATCAGCTGATCGGGGACGTCATCACCAACCTCAACGACGTACTCGGCACGATCAACGACAAGGGTGATCAGTTCTCCACCACGATCGATCAGCTCCAGCAGTTGGTCAGTGGATTGGCGAAGGACAGTGGCCCGATCGGTAATTCGATCACCGAGATCGCCGGCGCGACCGGAGATCTCGCATCGCTGCTGCAGGCGACACGTCCGGACATCCAGACCCTGATCGGGGAGACCAACCGAACGATGACGCAGCTGGACCTGGGCAAGGACGACATCAATACCGCGCTCGGTCGTCTGCCGTCCGACTACCGGAAGCTGATCCGAGTGGGCACGTACGGAGCGTTCTTCCAGTTCTATCTGTGCGCCAACACTTTCAAGTTCTCCGGACCTGACGGAACGACGATCATCTTGCCCACGGCAGTCCAGGACACGGGAAGGTGCGCAAAAGTCTCATGACCCCTACCCGTGAACGCAATCCGGTACAGATCGGTGTCATCGGTCTCGTCCTGGCGGTGGCAACCGTGGGTGCCACGCTTCAATACGATCAACTCCAGTTCATCAACGGCGGCATTCGCTACTCGGCGTATTTCCAAGATGCCGGCGGCCTGGTCGCCGGCGACAATGTGACCATGGCCGGAGTGAATGTCGGCAAGGTCAGCGACGTCGAGCTCGACGACCAGAAGGTTCTGGTCACCTTCACCGTTCAGGACGGCGTCGCCCTGGGCGAGCAGACCGCGGCCGACATCAAGACCAACACGGTTCTCGGCCGAAAGTCGTTGGCGGTGCGGCCGGAAGGATCCGGACTGCTGCGCACGGACACGCCGATTCCTATCGAGCGCACCAACTCCCCGTACTCGCTCAACGACGCGCTCGGCGACCTCGGTACCACGGTGTCCGAACTCGACACGGACCAGATCAACGATTCGCTCAACGCTATCTCGGACACGCTGGCCGATACTCCGCCCGAACTGCGCACCGCGTTGGACGGAATGACGCGGCTTTCGCAGAGCATCAACTCACGCGACGAGAGCCTGCTCCAATTGCTCTCGCGGGCCGAAGATGTCACCAAGATCCTCTCCGACAGAAGCGGTCAGATCGATTCGTTGCTGGTTGACGGCAACAAGCTGTTTGCCGAACTGAGCTTGCGGCGTGACGCGATCAGCGAACTGATCGTCAACACCGGCGCAGTCTCACGTCAACTGTCAGCGCTTGTGCAGGAGAACGAGGCTCAGATGGGGCCGACCCTCGAGAAGCTGAATTCGGTCGCCGAGGTTCTTCAGCAGAACAAGGACAACATCGCCGGGGCGCTCGACGGCCTCGGACCGTACATCACCGCGCTCGGCGAGACCGTGGCCAGCGGCCCGTTCTTCGATGCCTTCATCATCAACATTCTGCCGAGTAACTGGTGGAAGACTTTGGTGGACACCAGCGTCGCGCCCGAGCAGGTTCCGGGCGATCTGGAAGACTTCTTCCCCGGCATTCCACCGACGATCAGGGGGCCGGGAGAATGACCGAGACCATGACTTCACAGGATTCACAGGGCTCCACCAACCCACGCAAGAAGTGGGTGCTGATCGGAGCGGGCGTGCTGGTCGCGCTGCTCGTGGCGGGTGCGGCCTACCTCTTCATCCCTGGCCTGGGCAAGACCAAGATCTCCGCGCACTTCGTCTCGACGACAGGTCTCTACGAGGGCGACGTCGTGCGAGTGCTCGGTGTCAACGTCGGCAAGGTGACGAAGATCGAACCGCGTGATCGGGACACGTACGTCGAGATGAAGATCGACTCGAGCGTCGACGTTCCGGCAGATGCCAAGGCGCTCATCGTTGCTCAAAGCCTCGTGTCCGCACGCTTCGTGCAATTGACCCCCGTGTACTCCGGCGGGGAACAGATGCCCAATGGCGGCGAGATCCCGATCGAGCGCACCGCCGTTCCTGTGGAGTGGGACGAGATCAAGACCGAACTGACCAAACTGTCTGACGCACTCGGACCGGAGGGTCTGGACGATCAGGGTTCCCTCGGCCGATTCATCGACACCGTGGGAACGAACCTCGACGGTAACGGTGAGTCCATTCGGTCGACGTTGCGCGAACTCTCGGCCACGATGCACACGCTGTCCGAAGGCCGGACCGATTTGTTCTCCACCATTCGGAACCTGCAGGCGTTTGTCACTGCGTTGTCCTCGAGCAACGAGCAGATCGTGCAGTTCAGCGGTCACCTCGCTTCGGTGACAAGCGTTCTCGCAAGCAGTTCCGACGAGTTGGGCACCGCCCTCAGCGATCTCGACCTGGCGGTGGGCGACGTTCAGCGGTTCGTCAAGGACAACAGCGAGGGACTGAGCGAATCGGTCGCGCGTCTGGCCGATGCCACCCAGGTACTGACGGACAAGCGCCCGGAGATCGAGCAGGTTCTGCACTCCGGACCGACGTCGCTTGCCAACTTCTATCAGATCTACAAACCGGCTCAGGGCAGCATGACCGGCGCAATTGCACTGAGTAACTTCAAGAATCCAATCCAGTGGATCTGTGGTTCCATCGAAGGCATCGACAGTGGTAACTCCCAGAACAGTGCCGACCTGTGTAAGCAGTACCTCGGGCCGGTGCTCAGCACGATGATCGGCAACTACCCCGGATTCCTGTTCAACCCGGTCGCGGGCGTGCAGGCTTTCCCGGATCAGATCGTCTACACCGAACCGGGATTGGAAGCGGCAAGTCAGAATCAGCCGGAAACCGTCGCAGGACCGATGTCAGGTGCTCCCATGACGAGTGTTCCCAAGGATCTCGCCGAACTCTTCAACATGGGCGGAGGGAACTGATGCGGGTAGCTCGCAAGACCACGGTTGCCGTGTTGGCCACGGCAGTGGCACTCGGCGCCAGCGGTTGTGAATGGAACGGTCTCAACTCTGTGCCGATGCCAGGAACTCAGGGCCGGGGCGAAGGCGCATACGAGGTCCAGATCGAGATGCCGAACGTGACTACCCTGTCGCAGAATTCGCCCGTCCGGGTGGATGACGTTGCAGTGGGAAGCGTTTCGAACATCGAGGTTCAGGGCTGGCACGCTCTGGTGACGGTGTCGCTGAATCCCGAGGTTCAGTTGCCTGCCAACGCGACGGCGAAAATCGGCCAGACCAGCTTGCTCGGCTCTCAGCACATCGAGTTGGCACCGCCGGTTGGAGAAGAGCCCGAGGGCCGACTCGAAGCCGGTGACTTGATTCCCATCGAGCGGGCGGGCGCTTACCCGACGACGGAACAGACGCTGTCGTCTCTGTCGGTTGTTCTCAACGGCGGCGGTCTCGCTCAGGTTCAGGACATCACGAAGGAACTCAACGCCGCTCTCGGTGGGCGTGAAGATTCCGTTCGAGACCTCCTGCCTCAGCTCGATCAGCTGGTCGGAAGTCTGGACAAGCAACGAGGCGACATCGTTTCGGCGATGGAAGGACTCGATCGACTGTCCTCGACCGTCCAGGCACAGCACGACACCTTGAACAAAGCGCTCGAAGGTATTCCGCCGGCACTCGAGGTTCTTGTCGCTCAGCGTCAGGACATCACCAACGCGTTGACCTCCCTCGGTGGTCTCAGCGAGGTGGCGAGCCGTGTCATCCAGGAGAGCGGCGACGATTTCGCGACCAACGTTCGGGCTCTTTCGCCGACTCTGAAGGCCTTGGCGGATTCGGGTAACGCTCTCACTCAAGTTCTCGGAGTCCTCTTGACGTTCCCGTTCCCACAGAACGGAATCGACAACGTCATCCGCGGTGACTACGCCAACCTGGCGATGACCATCGACATCTCGCTGCCCCGACTCGACGCGAACTTCCTCACCGGAACTCCGTTGGCAGGAACACTCTCCGGCCCGGAAGGTGTGTTGGGTAAGCAGGCCGGGCTCGCCGGACAGACAGGCAACCCGTTGAGCGATCCGCTCAAGCCTGCCGCACCGCCGGCCCAAGCTCCCGCCGGACAGGCTCCCGCTGCGCAGGCCCCGGCAGCGGATCCGAATACCATTCAGATTCCGGGACTTCCGCCGATCAACATTCCAGGACTTCCTCAGGGGGCACCGGCACCATGATGCTCACAAAGTTCGTCCGTATCCAGCTCACCATCTTCGCCGTCTTGACGGTCGTCGGTTTGATCGTGATGGCCACTCAGTACGTGCGTGTTCCGGCGATGGTCGGTATCGGCCGTTACGACGTCACTGTCGAATTGCCCGCCACCGGTGGGCTGTACAAGAACTCGAACGTCACCTACCGCGGTCAGACCATCGGTGTCGTGAACGCGGTGGAGCTCTCGGAGACGGGTGTGAATGCGCGACTGTCTCTCGAGAGTGGCGTCAAGGTTCCGTCGGACGTCGATGCTGCGGTCAAGAGTGTGTCGGCGATCGGCGAGCAGTTCGTCGACCTGATTCCGCACACCGACAGCTCCGGAGCGATCGTGGTCGACGGGCATCTGGAAAACGGATCGGTGATTCCCGAAGACCGAACCAGCATTCCGCAGGATGTCGGCGCGATGCTCGATCAGGCAGATCTGTTGCTGCAGAGCATTTCCGACACCAAGCTCAAGACCGTCATCGACGAATCCTTCAAGGCGTTCAACGGTGCCGGCCCGGATCTGCAGAAGCTGATCGACTCGGCTCGGCTGTTCGTCGAGGAGGCGAACAACAACTCCGACGCGACCAAGACGCTGATCGAGCAGGCCGGTCCACTCCTGGACACTCAGGTGGTCAGCAGCGACGCCATCCGTTCCTGGACAAGCAATCTGGTGACGTTCACCGACCAGCTCCGAGCCAGCGACCCTGATCTGCGTGCCGTCATCCAGAAGGGTCCGGCCGCAGCGGCGGAGGCGAATGCTCTTCTGCAAGACATGCAGCCGACATTGCCGATTCTTCTGGCGAACCTCGTGTCCGTCGGACAGGTCGGCGTGATCTACAACAACGCGATCGAGCAGATTCTGGTCATCTACCCGCCGCTGGCCGCAGCGCTGGTCACGGTGGCAGGCTCCGGCCCGGCTGCGGATGGTGCACTGGTGGACTTCCACATGGAGGTCAACGACCCGCCGCCGTGCACTACAGGATTCCTGCCCGCAGAGCAGTGGCGCAGTCCGAAGGACGAATCACCGATCGAGACGCCGTCGGATCTCTTCTGCCAGGTTGCCCAGGATTCGCCGATCGCCGTGCGCGGCGCGAGAAACCTTCCCTGCGAGGAGTATCCGGGACGTCGTGCGCCGACGGTCGAACAGTGCCGTTCCGGCTACGTACCGATGGGCACGAACCCGCAATCCGGGCCTCCGGAACCGATTACCGCGACCCCGAGCTCGTACACGTCGACGCCTTCGGTCTCGGCTCGTCGGTACGATCCGATTACAGGCACGTACATCGGGCCGGACGGAAGGACGTACTCGCAACCGAACCTCGGTGGCGGCGACGTCAGTCTCGAACAGTTCATGAAGGGTCAGCAGGGTTGATGACAGACGAAGATCCACAGGCCGGGCAGCGGGTGCGCCGTCGCGCGTCCCGCAGCGCCGGACCCACGGGTGCGGATGCAGACGCTGCCGCGGTAGTAGTGCCCACCGAAAAGAAGTCGGCCGAACAGAAGCCAGCCGAGCAGAAGGCGGCTGAGCAGAAGGCGGCTGAGCAGAAGGCGGCGGCGCCAGTTGCTTTGGGCAAGCCCGATACTCCACCTGAGAAGGTCGTCAGCGGTGATCAGGTCGCGACCAAGGCTGAGCCGACCGGCGCCGCCGAAACCCCCGCAGAAACTGCTGTGGACACCCCTGTTCGTTCGAAGCCCAAGGCCGGGTTGGTAGTCGGGATCGCCGTTGCTTCGGTGATCGCTGTTGCTCTTGCGGCCCTGACGGTGTTTCTTCTCGTCGACCGGAACAAGGCGTCCAATGCCGACGAGGACCGAGCGCGCTACGTGGCCGGTGCCCGGACCACCGCACTGAATCTGACGACACTGCACGCGGATACAGCGGCTGCCGACCTCGACAAGTTCCTCGCCGGCACCACCGACGAGTTCAAGTCGCAGTTCGACGGACGCAAGGATTCGTTTGTCAACGTCCTCGGGCAGGCCGGAGTTCAGACCGACGGCGAGGTACTCGAAGCCGGGTTCGAGAAGTCCGACGGCGATTGCGGGACTTCATTGGTCGCGGTGCGTGCGATGCAGAAGAACGGCGACGAAGCGCCCGCTGAACGCAACTACCGACTCCGAATCACCATGTGCGACGTCGACGGGCAGTTGCTTGCCTCGAATGTGGAGTTTGTGCCATGACCCCAGAAGTAATCCCCGAGACGTCCAAGCCCAAGCGCGTCTCACCGCTCGCCATCGTTCTGTGCGTCATCAGTGCAGTGGCCATCGCGTTGGCGGCAGTGTCGGCGTATCTCTACTTCGGTCCGGGTGGAACGCGTGACATCGCGGCCATCGATCAGACCAGAGACGAAGTGGCACAGGCCTCTTCCGATCAGGCCGTTGCGATGTTCCAGTACGACTACAACAACGTCGACCAGCAGTTGCACGCGGCCACAGACGGTTTGACGGGCGATTTCCAGGGCACGTTCACCAACCTGATCGAATCGGTGATCATTCCGGGAGCCAAGGAAAAGTCGCTGACCGTTCAGGTAGTCGTCCAGGGCGCCGCGGTTCTCGACGCCGAGGCGGACAGTGCGACGACGATGCTGTTCCTCAATCAGATCACCACGTCTTCGGAATCACCCGAAGCCGTCGCCAGTGGTAGTCGCGTCAAGATGAGTCTGGAGAAGCAGGACGGGCGTTGGCTCGTGAACAACGTCCAACCCTTCTGATCAAACACACCAAGGGCTGGATCCGGCCATGAAACAGGCTGGGGCCGCGGAGATTCACTCTCCGCGGCCCCAGCCTTTGTGCACTGTCCTCAGTGGTCTTGTGCTTCGGCCGGGGCGATCAGCGCCGGACCTGCGGCACCGCCGTGCGCGAGCGCGTCGAGGAACGAGCGTGCCCAGCGGTCGACGTCGTGGGTCAGGACCTGACGACGTAGCGCACGCATGTGGCGTCGGCCGTCCTCTCGCGGTTGATTGAGGGCCTTCTCCATCGAATCCTTGACGTCGTCGAGGTCGTGGGGATTGCACAGGAAAGCCTGGCGGAGTTCTGCTGCAGCGCCGGTGAATTCGCTGAGCAGCAATGCGCCGCCCAGATCACTGCGGCAGGCGACGTACTCCTTGGCGACCAGGTTCATACCGTCACGCAGCGGCGTGACCAGCATGAGGTCGGCAGCGACGAAGAACGCGACCAGTTCGTCGCGGGGGATCGGCCGATGGATGTAGTGGACGACGGGGCGACCGACTTCGCTGAACTCGCCGTTGATCCGGGAGACCTTCTGCTCGATGTCTCCGCGCATCTGTACGTAGCTTTCGACACGTTCGCGGCTCGGGGTCGCCAACTGCACCATGACCGTGTCGGCGGGATCGATGCGCTTCTCCATGAGAAGTTCGTGGAGTGCGGCGAGCCTGACGTCGATGCCCTTGGTGTAGTCGAGGCGGTCCACGCCCAGCATGATGTGCTTGGGGTTTCCGAGTTCTTTGCGAATCTGCTTGGCGCGGTCTCGAATTGCCTTGGTGCGTGATAGCTCGTCGAGCTTGCCGGAGTCGATGGAGATGGGGAATGCACCGACGCGGACGCTACGGAAACCTACTTGCACCACACCGAGTTTGGAGCGGACGCCGACGGTTCCGCGTGAAGTCTGCTGTCCGGCAAGGCGTCTGGCCAGATAGAGGAAGTTCTGTGCGCCACCCGGAAGGTGGAAGCCGATGAGGTCGGCGCCGAGGAGGCCTTCGACGATCTCGGTGCGCCACGGCATCTGCATGAACAGCTCGACCGGGGGAAACGGAATGTGCAGGAAGAATCCGATGGTGAGGTCGGGGCGCAGCATCCGCAGCATCTTCGGTACCAACTGCAGCTGGTAGTCCTGGATCCAGACGGTTGCGCCCTGAGCCGCTGCCTTGGAAGTGGCTTCGGCGAACCGCCGATTCACCTCGACGTAGGCGTTCCACCATTCGCGGTGGTACTCGGGTTTGACGATGACGTCGTGATAGAGCGGCCAGAGGGTGGCGTTGGAGAACCCCTCGTAGTACTCGTTGATCTCCTCGGCGCTCAGCGGCACGGGGTAGAGCTCGAGTCCGTCTTCGACGATGGGGTCGAGATCGGCGTCGGGCACGCCCGCCCAGCCCACCCACGCGCCCTGATTGCTGCGCAGGATCGGCTCGAGAGCGGTGACCAGTCCACCGGGGCTTCGCTTCCAGCGGGTGGTGCCGTCGGGAAGCCGTTCCAAGTCGACGGGCAGGCGGTTCGCTACGACGACGAACTCAGCCTGCCCGGACACGGTGTCACCGGTCGAAGAAGCAAGTGCGCTGTCAGAAAGGGTTGAACTGGTCGAATCCGGACTGACAGGCACGTGGTTCCTTCTCGGTCGGTGAGGGAAAGATTCAGTCGAGCTTGGCGGCAGGAGAGATACCGAGCATCGAGAGCAGCATCCTGCACTCGTCGGCATCCTCCGCGTACGCAGCGACAACGTGCTGCGCCATGCGCGCTGTTTCCTCGGCGACGGTCTCGATTTCCTCGTCCGCGATCTCGGTTTCGACGGTCGTGTTCTCAGCCATCATGTTCCTCTCGTGCTTGCCTGCACGGCGCAAGCAATGTTTCTTACTCGCGACTCTATGAGAACTGGGCGTGTCGACGCTAGTTGCTCATGTATTAGGGTCGACTTACTTATCTCTGTACTCACTTTATCGCTTCCACCGATGCTTGGAGTTCCATGAGTTCGACCCCCTCGAGTGTGACCGTCGACTCGGACGAGCCCGATAGTGGCAATCACAGTGGTGCTGCGATTTTGCGACGCGTCCTCGTCCGCAACCGTCGCCCGCTCGCTATCGGCACGGTTCTGGTCTGTCTGCACCAACTGACCGAGACGGCGGTGCCGATCTCCATCGGTGTGATCATCGACCGTGCCGTGGAGACTTCGGACACCACGGCCCTGATCGTCTCCATCGTCGGCCTCGCGGCTCTGTTTCTCGTTCTGACGGCCGCGTGGCGCTTCGGTGCACGCTTCATCGTCACCGCGATGCAGCAGGAGGCTCATCGCCTCCGGCTCGAGGTGGCGCACCGCGTCCTCGATCCGCGCGGGGTGCGAACCGATCTGCGTTCAGGTGAACTGCTGACTGTTTCGACATCGGACGCCGAGCAGACTTCGTGGATCGCGGACATCGTCCCGCGCGCGGCTGCGGCCCTGACGGCTGCGGTCGCGTCGGCCGTGGCGTTGGTGTGGATCGACCTCTGGCTGGGATTGGCCGTTCTGATCGGAACGCCGGTCATTCTCGGTCTGCTGCAATTGGCGGCGCCGCTCATCACGTCGAGGGCCACCGGTCAGCAGGCGTCGATCGCGCGGGCGTCGGCGATGGCTACGGATCTGGTCAGCGGATTGCGTCCACTGCGCGGTATCGGTGGTGAGAAGACCGCGTCGGCTCGCTATCGCACAGTCAGCCGTCAGGCGCTCGCGTCGACGATCGGCACGGCCAAGGCGACCGGTATCTACACCGGCGTTGCCGCGACCGTCAGTGCGTTGCTCGCAGTCGGTGTTGCGGGCTTCGCCGGGTACTTCGCGTTGCAGGGCCGGATCACGGTCGGTGAACTGATCACCGTGGTGGGGCTTGCGCAGTTCATCATCGAACCGCTCGGATTGCTTGCGTCCATTCCCGGATACTTCGCGGTGGCGCGGGCGTCGTCGGATCGACTGGCATTGGTCTTGGACGCGGAGCCACTGCGGGGCGCGGGTTCGCAGACCGAACTCGAAGGCACCGACCTGACCCTCGACGGAGTCGAGTACAAGTCGCTCAAGGGCATCGACTTGCACCTGCCTGCGGGAGAACTGCTGGGCGTCGTGGCTTACCAGCCGCAGGACGCCGACGCTCTTGTCGCGGTCCTGTCCGGTCAGCTGGCTCAGGGCGCGTATCGCGGAGTGGTGAGGGTTGGCGGAATCAGCCTGTCCGACATGGACTTGCGATTGGCGCGTCGGACGGTGTTGGTGGAGCCGCACATCACCGATCTGTTCTCCGGGTCCCTCGCCTCGAACGTCACTGCGGGCGCCGGTGATGGCGCTGCTCTCGACATCCAGAGCGCTCTGGCGGCGTCGGCAGCGGCGGATGTCGTCGACGCACATCCGGACGGTCTCGACCTCGAAGTGACCGATCGAGGCGCCAGTTTGTCGGGAGGTCAGCGACAACGCGTCGCCCTCGCGCGCGCCTTGGTGGCACAGGCACCCGTGATGGTCCTGCACGATCCGACTACGGCAGTGGACGCGGTGACCGAGGCGTCGATCGCCGAAGGAATCGCAGAACTGCGGCACGAGGGTGCCGGTGGCATCCACACGACGGTATTGATCACCAGTAGCCCGGCCTTGTTGGCTGTGACGGATCGAGTGATCGTCTTGAACGACGGAGTGATTGCCTCGATCGGCACACATTCCGAACTCTCTCGCGGCGACGCGAACTACCGAGGAGCGGTGCTGCGGTGACGGCCACGGACATGACAACCGATATGCCGGCCGGGGAGAACGCGAAGGTGACCGAGCGCGAGCTGTTGCCGATCGCGGGTGGTCGACAGACCTGGAAGTGGTTGCGGGCAGCGCTGGCCGAACACCGGATGCAGAGCCTGTTGGTCCTGATCGTCGCGGCTTCGGCGTCGGCGATGGCCTTGGTGCCGATTTACGTATTCGGTGTCCTGGTCGACCGGGTCCGGGACAACGCGCCCACGTCGACGATCGTCGGGGTGGTCGTGATCATCGCCGCCGCCGCAATCGTGGGCGGTGTGTTCACCGGTGTGGCCGCCTATCTGATCAAGCGACTCGGCGAGACGATTCTGGCGGACCTGCGCGAGCGAACCGTGGACCGGGCACTGCGCCTCCCGATCCAGACCGTCGAGAAGGTCGGCAAGGGCGATCTGCTCTCACGAGTCGGCGACGACGTGTCGGTGATCGCCAAGGCCGTGTCCGACGTGGTTCCCGGCATGATCGCAGCAGTTCTGCTCGTGGCTCTGAGCATGGTGACCATGCTGGGACTCGACTGGCGCCTCGGCCTCGCCGGAATGGTCGCGCTGCCGATGTACGCGCTGGCGCTCAAGTGGTACCTGCCACGATCGGCTCCTATTTACGCTGCCGAGCGGGTAGCGATGGGCGCTCGTTCACAAGCGCTGATCAGCAGCCTCCAGGGTGCCAAGACGGTCCGCGCGTACAGCCTCGAGAAGGAACACCTCGGTCAGATAGATGCGGCGTCGGCAAAAGCGCGTGATCTGGCCGTCGGCGTGTTCGGCCTGTTCACGAGGTTCGCCGGTCGCGGTAACCGCGCCGAATTCGTGGGCTTGTCCATGATTCTCGTCGTCGGATTTCTGCTGGTCCGTGAGGACGTCGTGACAGTAGGCCAGACGACGACTGCTGCTCTGCTGTTCCATCGCCTGTTCAACCCGATCGGCTCGCTGCTTTACACCTTCGACGAAGTGCAGTCGGCCGGCGCCAGCCTCGCGCGACTGGTCGGCGTCGTCGAGATCGAGGAAACGGAGCCTTCGACGGATGCAGGTTCCGTTCCGGCCGACGGTTCGCTGCGTCTGGACGACATTCGGCACAGCTATGACGGTGGCCATGAGGTTCTCCACGGAGTGACTCTCACCTTGCGAGCGGGAGAGCGCGTGGCGCTCGTCGGTTCGACCGGAGCCGGAAAAACGACGCTTGCGGCGATCGCTGCCGGTTCGATCACTCCGACGTCGGGGCGGGTGTCGATCGGTGGTGTCCCGCTTGCCGACCTCGACGACCTACGACGCCACATCGCGATCGTGAGTCAGGAGGTCCATGTTTTTGCCGGGCCCCTGATCGAGGATCTGAGGTTGGCCGCTCCCGAATCCTCGGACGAGGACGTAGCCGCGGCACTGCGGACGGTCGGCGCGTACGAGTGGGTGGAGGCTCTCGACGAGGGAATGCTGACCGTCGTGGGCGAAGGCGGGCACGAGATGACGGCGGCACAGGCGCAGCAGTTGGCTTTGGCGCGACTGGTGTTGGCCGACCCGGCCGTCGCGGTACTGGACGAAGCTACAGCGGAGGCGGGCAGCGCCGGAGCACGGGAACTGGAAGCGACTGCCGAAGCCGCTACGGAGGGCCGCACCACTCTGGTTGTTGCACACCGGCTTACACAGGCTGCGGGCGCCGACCGAGTGATCGTGCTCGAACACGGACAGATCGTAGAAGAAGGCCCGCACCGCGAACTGGTGTCCGCGGGCGGGCGTTACGCACAACTGTGGGCGGCCTGGGAAGGTCGCGACTGAGGGGTTTGTTCAGACGATCAGGTTAGGTACCCGCCGCCGTGGGGGAAGAACTCGGCGGCGGTGTACTCGCTGCCGTCGTCGAGTCGGACGCGCTCGATCCGCAGTCCCTTGTTCTTGCCCGACCATGCGTCGGGGCCCGCGACGATCACCATGCCGTCGTCCTCCTGGATGAACACTCGGCCGGGGGTTCCTCCGTAGTGCCCGCGTGAGACGGACGCCTTCAGGATGCGGATGCGCCGGCCCTTGAACTCCGCGAAAGCGTTGGGGTACGGATCGGACTGTGCCCGGACGAAACGCTCGATGACCTCGGCCGGCCAGGACCAGTCGACGTGGCTGTCCTGTGGTGCACGCTTGTGGAAGAACGTGGCCTGCGATCGGTCCTGCGGCGTCCAGTCGGTACGGCCGGACGCGATCAGATCCAGGGCGTCGAGTGTGATGGGGCCGATCATGTCGATCGTGCGGTGGAACAGATCGGTGACGGTGTCGGTCGGGCCGACCGTCGTCGAACGCTGCAGCACGATGTCGCCCGCATCGAGTTCCTCGTCCATGAGGTGCGCCGTGAGCCCGACTTCTTCTTCGCCGTTGATCAGAGCCCAGATGAGCGGGGAGAATCCCGTGTACTTGGGCAGCAGCGAATCGTGGATGTTGAGGGTGCCGTACTTGGGTGCGTCGAAGACCTCCGCCGGCAGCCAGGTACGCCAGTTGTTGGCGACGATGATGTCGGGAGCTGCTTCGGCCAGCGCGGCTTTGAAGGCGTCGTCAGGCTTGTTCGCCACGTGAACGGGTACACCGTTCTCGGCCGCCAGATCTGCAACCGAGTCCGCCCACATCTGTTCGTAGACGTGTTCGCTCTTCGGGTGTGTGATTGCCAGCACGACCTCGTGATCGGAGTCGATCAAGGCCTGCAGGGTACGGTGGCCCCAGGTTTGGTATCCGAGCGTAGCGACTCTCAACGGGGGTCCTCCTGGACGAGCATGGGCTGGGGTTGCGGTCACACGACCGCCCATCAGCTTAGGCTATCCAACCAAAATTGTTGATCACACGTACGAGGAGGAAGGCTGACATGACGGTCGCCACAATCAACGGAATCCCCATCAATTACCAGGTCAAGGGTGATGGAGATCTGGTGGTGCTCATCATGGGGACCGGCAGCCCCGGCCGCGTCTGGGATCTGCACCAGACCCCGGCACTGGTGGCCGCCGGCTACCGAGTCTGCACCTTCGACAACCGCGGAATCGCACCGTCCGGCGAGAGCCTCGGCGGCATCACGATGCCCGACATGGTTGCGGACACCGCCGGACTGATCGAGCACCTCGGTGGCGGCCCCGCCCATGTCATCGGAACCTCGATGGGCGCCCGGGTGGCGCAGGAACTGACGCTCGCCAGGCCCGATCTGGTTCGCAAAGCAGTGTTCCTCGCCGGCCACGCCCGGATGGATCATTTCCAGCAGGTCCTGACCGAGGGTGAGCGCCAGTTGTTCGACAGTGGCGTCGCTCTGCCGGCCAAATACCGTGCCGCAGTGACCGCGGTGATGAACCTTTCGCCGGCCACGCTGGCAGACGATCACTCCGCGCGCGACTGGATGGATATCTTCGAGTTCACCGGCGGCGCAACGTCACCGGGTGTCCGCGCGCAGCTCGGTATGGACCGCGCCTTCGATCGACGGGGCGCGTACAAGTCGATCATGCGCCCCTGCCTGTCCGTCGCTTTCGCCGACGACCGCATGATCCCGCCCTACCTCTCCCGCGAGGTGGCGGACTGCATCGCGACGGCGTCGTTCGAAGAGATTCCCGACGCCGGACACTACGGGTACCTCGAGCGTCCGGAGGCCGTGAACAAGGTGCTGATCGACTTCCTGGCGAAGTAGTTTTCCGCACGCGAGAAAGGGCCTGACCTGCTGACTGCAGGTCAGGCCCTTCTCATATTTCAGGCCAGTGCCAGGAACAGCTTCTCGAGTTCGGCCTCGGTCATCGGTTCCTGACCTTCCGCGCTGTCACCGCTCAGGCATTCACGCAGCCCGGAAGCGACGATCTTGAACCCTGCTCGGTCCAGCGCCTTCGACACGGCTGCGAGCTGCGTCACGACGTCCTTGCAGTCGCGGCCGTTCTCGATCATCGAGATGACCCCGGCAAGTTGGCCGTGAGCACGCCGCAGTCTGTTCAGTACGAGCGCAATGCTCTCTTCGTCGCCGGTCATGGTGGCCCCTTCTCGAGTGTTCGTGCTGCGACCGAGGGTACCCCTGGGGGCATGTCACTGCTTGATTCAGTGTTTGATCCGGCTGCGGTGTCAGATCAACGAGTCGACGGCTGCCCGCAACTTGACGGCGGCGTCGGCCGCCACGGACTCCAGGCCTGGTTCGCCGGAAACCTGAACCATGAGAGCGGGATTCATCGCTTCGACGAAGAACGAATTCTCGGTAGTCGTATCTTCGCGGACGACAACGTTGCACGGCAGCAGGAGGCCGATCTGACGATCCACCGAAACTGCCCGATGGGCCAACGGCGGGTTACAGGCACCCAGGATCAGGTACTTTTCCATGTCCTCGTCCAGCTTCGCCTTGAGTGTTGCCTGCATGTCGATCTCGGTCAGGATGCCGAAGCCCTGCTCGGCGAGAGCAGCACGAGTTCGGGTGACGACGTCGTCGAAAGTTCCGGTGACCTTGGTTGCGATCGCTATCGGTTCTGTGGGTGTTGTCATTGCCCGCTCCTTGTCGTTGGCTGCGATGTCGTCGGCTTCGGTGCCATTGGCTTCGATGTCGTTGGCTTCGATTTCTCTTGTCTCCACCATACCCCTGGGGGTATCAAGAAGACAGTGATGTCGGGTACACGGTCAGCCATGCGAGAAGCTGATGTTCGGCAGGACGCGTCGTAACCATGCCGGCGCCCACCAGGCTGCCCGGCCGCTGAGGCGCAGGAGAACGGGCAGCAGCACCAAGCGGACGAGCACTGCGTCCAGGAGGACAGCTACACCGAGAATGATGCCCATTTCCTTGGGTGGCAAGGGATCTGCGAGCGCAAAAGTGAAGAAGACCGCAACCATCACCGCTGCTGCCGCCGCAATGACCCGACCCGAATGTGCGAGGCCGTCGATGTGTGCGGTCTCGGGGTCACCTGTGCGTTCGTAGTGCTCCTTGGCGCTCGAGAGCAGGAACACGGTGTAGTCCATCGCGATGGCAAAGATCATGGCGAAGAAGAAGACCGGACCCCACCCGTTGAGAAACCCCTGGGGATCGAAGCCGAGCAGGCCTGCTCCGTGGCCGTCCTGGAAAATCAACTTCGCGATTCCGAATGCGGCCCCAGTGGACAGCAGGCTGACCAGCGTGCCGATCAAGGCGATCAAGGGTGCCTGGAGGGCGATCAGCAGCAACAGGAATCCGAGCGTCAGAATCACGACCACCACGAAGGGAAGGTAGTCGTCGAGCGCCTGCTGAAGGTCGAGATTTTCAGCCGGAGCGCCGCCGACGAGCGCCGATTCCGGCAGTTGCGACCGAAGGTCGGCAAGGATGGTTTCCATCGCAGGATCTGACGGGTCGACGGTGGGAACTGCTTGCAGCATAACCAGATCGGATCCGTCGGCCGCCTGTTGCGTCGGGGTGATCATTGCGACGCCATCCACGCTCATGGCAAGACGCGAGGTGTCGGCTGCATCGTCGGCGGACGTGACGATCTGCAGCATTCCGGGAGCGCCGTCACCGAACTGCTGCTGTACCAGTTCATAACCCTGCCGAACCGGGGCGTCCTCGGGAACCACGGCGATGGAGGGCATTGCAACCTTCAGGCCGAACACCGGAACAACGAGAGCGATAAGGACGATCAATGCGCCGATGCCGAAAGGCCACGGGTGCTTGTGCAGCAGGGAAGCCCAAGCTGCGAACATCGGGGAGCGGTGCTGCTGGCGCTTTGCATACGGTAGTGAACCGCCGTTGACCTTGGCGCCGATCCGGCCGAGCACGGCAGGTAGCAGGGTGAGTGTTGCGGCGAGAACGAAGATCACAGCGAGCATGATTCCGACAGCCATCGTGCGTACGGCCGGGGCTGGAACGATGAGCACCGCAGACAAACTGACCAGAACTGTGAGGCCGGAGAGGACAACAGCTTTGCCGGCGGTGTCCATCGTTTGAGCCACGGCGGCCCGCGGATCCGGATCGGTTCGCAGTGCTTCTCGGAACCTGGCGACGAGGAAGAGTGCGTAGTCGATGCCGAGTGCGAGAGCGAACATCATCGCGAAGTTCATGGCCCACACGGAAATCGGTGTGATCTCGTTGAGGATCACAAGCCCGCCCGCCGAGGCGACCAGACCTGCGAGTGTCAGAAGCAGTGGGAGTCCTGCGGCAACCAGGGAGCCGAAGGCCAACACCATGATCGCGAGAGTGACGGGCCACGACATCATTTCGGCCTTGATCATCGCTTCGTGATTGGCCTTGTTGAAATCGCTCCACAAAGCCGACGCGCCGGTGGGGTACACCTCGATGGTGTCCGTGGACAATGCAGTGAGTTCCTTGCCGAGTTCGTCTACCGCACTGACCATCTCGTCGGTACTTGCGTTGGCGCCCACGATCATGATGCCGGTATGTCCGTCCGGGCTGATGGTCATGCCGGCCTGCGGGGCGACCACTTCGCCGAAACGAGGGTCCGCGGAGAAGATTTCCGTTGCCGCCGCCAGCGTTTGCTGCATCGACGGATCGGTGATGGGCACAGAATCCGAGTGAACGACCACCTGCACTGCAGCGGAGGAGTTTCCACCGAAATGCTGCTCGGCCAACTCGCGAACCTGCACTGATTCGGATCCGTTTGCCTGCCAACCTGCGCCGGCCAGGGAGGTGAAGACGCTGGGTGCTGCGGCGCCGAGTGCGACCAACGCGATCAACCAGACGCCGATGACGAGGCGGGTGTGCGCCGCCATCGATCGACCGAGGCGCGCGAGTATGCCGTCGGATTGGGCGGGTGGGTCCGCGGTGACTGTTCTGGTCGCTGACATCTTCGCTCCTGATACGGGTGGGGGTATTCCTGACCGTCACCTGTATACCCCCAGGGGTATGTATCTGTCACGTTTGAGGGTTCTCTATGCTGCTCGTTGCACCGTCTGATCGGAGACAGTGGAACGAACCGCGGTGAAACGAACCACGAGGAGCAGTGATCATGGACGCACACGACTGGGACGAGCGATACCGAGCGGTGACGGAGCCGTGGGGAATCGACCCGGCGGGAACCGTCGCAACACGAATTGCCGACCTGAAGCCGGGCACTGCGATCGATCTGGCCTGCGGCGACGGCCGTCACGCGCGGTGGATGGCCGGGCAAGGGTGGTCGGTGACTGCCGTCGACTACTCGTCGGTGGCGATCGATCTGGCACGGGCGAGTGACTTGGACAAGGCTGTCGACTGGCAGGTCGGCGACGCGACCACGTGGCAACCGGAAGGGGTAGTTGACCTGGTGTTGGTCAGCTTTCTTCACCTCGAGGTCGACGAGCTGGCCGACACGCTCAAACGCGTCGGGGAGTGGCTGACGCCAGGCGGGCGCGTCTTCTACTTGGGGCATTCGATCGAGAACTTCCACCGTGGTGTGGGCGGCCCACCCGAACCGACCATTCTGCCCGGTATTTCCGATCTCGCTCGCGCCGCGGAGGGATCGAGGGTCTACGCCCTCGAACATGTCGTTCGGCCGCAGGACGGTAAGACGGCAATCGACGTTTTGCTCGAATTCGGTCCGTGGGAACAGGTCTGACCAGGGCGGGAGCGCACCTTCACGTTCCTGGGTAGCCTACCCTAAACTTGCTACGGTGTTCGTCGTTCGATGAGCATGAACGACGATGATCGGATTTGTCGATGTCTGACCACTCTCAGGTAGCTCACCCGTCTGTATCGGGCGGTGGCGATCTGGACGCAGCGCTCCCGGCGACGGCCGCTCAGCGTGAGGTGTGGGTTGCTCAGAACGTCGATCCGAGCAGTCCGGTGTACAACATCGGACTTGTCGTCGAGGTCGACGGGACGATCGACGTCGAGCGCGCGGCAGCGGCGATCAAGGCCACAGTCGGACGCGTCGAAGCGCTGTTCGTGCACTTTCGGGCGGATGCTGACAACCAGCTGATCCAGGTGCCGATTCCGGATGCGCGCTGGGACGTGGAAATTCTCGACCTTCGCGCCGAGGCGGATCCCGATTCGACTGCGCAGTCGTGGATGGACACCGATATGGCTCGGGTCTTCGGTGCGGACGATCTGCTGTTCCGCCAGGTGCTTCTGCGAACTGCTGACGACCGAGTCATCTGGTATCAGCGCTATCACCACAGCGTGGTCGACGGGTACGGCATCTCGCTCATCGTCGCCGACGTAGCCGAGCGGTACGACAATCCGAACCTCGAGACTGCGGCGCCGGTGTGGTCGCTCGATGCGGTGGTGGCGGCCGATCTGGAATACCGGAACTCTCCGCGGTTCCTGCTCGACCGTCAGTACTGGGTCGAACGAGTTGAATCAGGACCGGAAGCGACGCGGATTTTGCATGGGCAGGTGGATGATTCGCTGCCGCCGATCGCGGCGATGCTCACGCTCGACGTCGATCGTGCAGCGCAGCTCTATCGCTATGCCGCCGACGCCGGGATTCGGCGAACTCGCCTGCCCATGGCTGCGCTGATCGCGTACATTGCACGAACCACCGGACAGCACGACGTTGTCGTCTCGGTGCCGATGGCCGCTCGGGTGGGTCGCGACATGCGGCGCACTCCCTCGATGGCGTCGACGATTCTGCCGCTCGGTATTCGGGTCGAACGCTCGGAAACCATCGGCCAGTTGGCAACTCGTCTCGACACCGCCTTGATCTCGATACTCAAGCACGGGCGGTACCGGGGAGAAGATCTCGCACGCGACGTGCGAGCAATCGATCCCGACCGCCAGGTCTTCGGTCCCGGCATCAACTCGATGATGTTCGAACACACACTCACCTTCGGCGGCTGCCCGGTGCGCGTGCGTAATTCGGTGACCGGTCGGGTCAGTGACCTGGATCTGAGTGTGCGCGGTGGTCAGGACGGGGAACCGATCGAGATCGACGTCCGCGCCCCGGCCGGATTCGACAGGGAGTTGGCCGATCACACCGCCAGAATCGAACAGTTCCTCGATCGATTCGTGGCCGAGCCGCAGCTTCCGATCTCGGCACTCGACCCCATGTCGTTCGCGGAGCGTGAACTCGTGCTCCGCGGGTGGAACGAGACCGCAGAACCGCAGCCCGTGACGACGGTGCCGGATTTGTTGCGCAGCAGCTTCTCTGCCGATCGGGGCGCGGTCGCCGTGGTCGACGGCGATATCCGGCTGACCTACGGCGAGCTCGAAAGTCGGGTATCGCAGCTCGCCGCGCACTTGATCTCGCGCGGTGTCGCACCCGAAACCGTTGTGGCGATCGGCCTTCCGAGATCCGCCGAGATGGTGGTGGGGTTGTTGGCCGTCATGTGCGCCGGCGGCGCCTTCGTGCCACTGGATCCGTCCTGGCCCGCAGAGCGCCGCGAATCGGTACTCACCGATGCCGGTGCCACATTGGTGCTCACCTCGGACGGCGTAGACGACTCCGTATTGGTCGATCTCTCCGCGTGGGCGTACGAGGACGGGCCTTCGGACCTGTTCGAGGTAATGACCTCCGACATTCGTATTCACGGTGCCCAACTCGCGTACGTCATCTTCACGTCCGGTTCGACCGGACGTCCGAAGGGCGCCATGATCCGCCACGAGGCAATCTGCGCAAGGTTGCTGTGGCAGCGGGAGCGGATTCTCGGGTTCGGGTCCGGCGATGCCTCTCTGTTCAAAGCCCCACTCTCGTTCGACATCTCGATCAACGAGATCCTGCTCCCGCTCGTCTCCGGCGGTCGATTGGTGATCGCGAAGCCAGAGGGGGAACGCGACCCGCAATACCTGCTCGACCTGATCGCCGGAGAATCGGTCACTTTTGTCTACTTGGTTTCGTCGATGCTCGACATCCTTCTGGATCTGGCGAACGGGACCGATCAGCTCGATTCGTTGAAGCACGTGTGGTGCGGCGGTGAGGTTCTCACGCCTGAACTCTTCGATCGGTTCCGTGCCCAACTGTCCACGACGCTGTATCACGGCTACGGGCCGGCGGAAGCGACTATCGGTGTCTCCCATGTGATCTACCGCGAGGACGCGGAACGAATTGCCACATCCATCGGGCGCCCGAACCCCAACACTCGCCTGTACGTGTTGGACGGTGACCTGCAGCCGGTTCCGGTCGGCACCGGCGGCGAACTCTACGCAGCGGGCTTCTTACTGGGGCGCGGATATGTGGGCGCGTCGGCGTTGACCGCGTCTCGTTTTCTTGCAGATCCCTTTGTTTCCGGTGATTTGGCCGGATCCCGGATGTATCGCACCGGTGACTTGGCTCGATGGACCGCCGACGGCACCCTTGACTTCCTGGGGCGCACGGACAATCAGGTGAAGATTCGTGGCATGCGCCTAGAACTCGAAGACGTCGAAGCCGCCGTGATCTCACACCCCGGAGTGCGCCACGTGGCAGTTCTGGTGCGTCAAGCACCCACAGGTGCAAAGTATCTCGCCGCGTACGTGAGTGCAGCGTCGGGGACGAACCTTGCGGTCGACTCACAGGACATTCGCGAGTGGGCGGCGAGCAAGCTGCCCGACTACATGGTCCCGACCACCGTCACTGTCCTCGACGAGTTTCCGCTCACGGCCAACGGCAAACTCGACCGTCGAGCCCTTCCTGAGCCCGATCTCGCCGAACTGAGTGCACACGTGGCCGCGAGAAACGAAGTCGAACAACAATTCTGCACGTTGATCGCGTCGGCGGTAGGTCTCGAATCGGTTGGCGTGACCGACGATTTCTTTGCACTGGGCGGTGACAGCATCGTCGCGATCTCGCTCGTGACCGCGGCTCGTGCAGCCGGTTTGTCGATCAGTCCACGCGAGGTGTTTCAGCTGCGCACCGCCGAGGCGATGGCGCGCGCCCAATCCGGCCGAACGGCTGAGATCGTCGATCATTCGGACGAACCGATCGGCCACGTAGCCACGACGCCCATCGCTACCAGGGCCCTCGGGACGCCGGACGTAGCACGAACCTTCCATCAGCGAGCGCTGATTCAGACTCCGTCAGCTTTGACGTCCGAGCATGTCGAGGCGGCGCTCGATGCCCTGGTGGCACGCCACGATGGACTTCGTGCGAAGTTGACTTCCGAAGGATCGCTGCTTGTTCCGGCCACCAACGAATTGGCTGTGGTCTTCGAGACCCGTGCACTACCGGTGCCGCTCGAAGAATGCGGACCGCTGATCGTCGCCGAGACCGAGCGAGCCGTCAGGCGTCTGAACCCGGCAGACGGCACGATGGTCAGTGCTGTTCTTTTCACCACTGCGACCGGTCCCGGAAGACTGTTGCTTGTCATCCACCACGCGGTCGTCGACGGTGTCTCCTGGCGCATCATCCTCGAAGACCTTGCGCGCGCGGGTATCGCAGCGATACAAGGCGACGAACCCTCACTCGCTCCGGTCGGCACGTCGGTGAGAAGGTACGCCGAACTCGTTTCGGAGGCGGTCGGAGCCGGGCGACTGGACTCGGAGATCGAGTTCTGGGACTCGGTGACTTCCGCACAACAGTCACCTCTCGGCCGTCGGGCACTCGACCCGGCAGTTGACCTCGCGCGCACCGCCGCGGCGCGATCGATCACCCTGCCTCCGGAATTCGCCGATCGGTTGTTGGGCAGTGTCCCACGGGCATTCGGGGCCGACGTGAGCGAAGTGCTGATCACCGCATTGGCCGTTGCGCTGACCAAGTGGAGCGGTGCCTCATCGGTGACGATCGACTTGGAAGGGCACGGACGCGACGAAGACATCGTTCGCGGTGACGGCGCTGCGCACGTCGACCTGACACGTACTGTCGGATGGTTCACCACGGTATTCCCGGTTGCACTCGAAATCGGTACAGCCGCTCCGGATCTCGAAGCGAGCGGTGAGTTGGCGGTGGTTCTCAAGAGCGTCAAGGAGCAACTTCGACGCGTCCCGAACGCAGGCTTCGGGTACGGAGCATTGCGATACCTCGGCAGCTCGGATCAGTTGCGTAGCGTCGCAGCACCCGAGGTGGTGCTCAACTATCTGGGGCGCACTGCAGTTGCAGAGGGGGACTGGTTCCCGGTGTCGATGGACGGCGCTGCCGATCCGTCCATGGCGTTGGGTCACGCGTTGTCTGTCGACGTCGTAGCCGAGGAAGCGGCCGGTGGGCCACGACTGAGGGCCACTCTGACCTGGGCGTCGAATATCTTCCTGCGTAGCGACATCGACAGGTTTGCGCGGTTGTGGCTGGACTCGCTCAAGGCCGTGTCCGGGCTCGCAGCCTTCGGCGGCGCGACACCGTCCGACTACCCTCTGGTGGCGCTCACTCAGGCCGATGTGGACGGGTTGCCGAAGGCAGAAGAGATTCTCCCGCTCACTCCGTTGCAGGAAGGGATCTACTTCCATTCGGCTTTTGCCGATCCGGGGGCTGATCAGTATGTCGTGCAACAGGTCGTGGAGCTGACCGGCGCCGTGGACAGCGCGGCTCTGCGCCGTGCGCTGCAATCCGTCGTGGATCGACACGAGGCGCTGCGCACCGGATTCTCGGTCCTGGGCGACGGCCGGGTCGTGCAGGTGGTGCACCCGAGCGTCGTCGTGGAGATGGCAGTAGTCACGGATGCCGGCGCCGATGTGGATGAACTGCTTTCCGCCGACCGCGCGCGTGGGTTCGACCTCGCGCAACCGCCGCTCGTCCGTTACACACTGCTCCGTGCTTCTTCGGAGAAGTACCTTCTGCTGCAGTCGATTCACCATGCGGTTGCAGACGGATGGTCGGTCCCGGTGATGCTGCGGGAGCTGATGGCGTCGTACAGCGTTGGCGATTCCGGCGTGGTGCTTCCGAGTCCGGCGCCGTACCGCAGCTACCTCGAATGGTTGGCCGGCCACGATCACGAGGCTTCGGCAGCGGTGTGGAGAAAAGCACTGAACTCTCCCGGGCCCGCGGTCGAACTTCCCGCGCCGAGCGCGAGCAGCAGCGGAATCCATGCTACCCGAGTCGAGCTGTCCGACAGTGATACTCGCGCGCTGTCGACCACCGGACGCTCCCACGGTTTGACGCTGAGCACGCTCGTGCACGGCGCCTGGGGACTGGTGCTCGGCCGAATGACCGGCCGATCAGACGTGCTGTTCGGTTCAACCGTATCGGGACGCGGTGGAGACCTGCCCGGCATCGAGTCCATGGTGGGCTTGTTCATCAACACTGTGCCGGCTCGGTTGCGGTTCGATCCGGCAGAGACAGCTGCGCAAGCACTTTCTCGTTGGCAGAGGGAACAATCGGAACTACTCGACCATCAGTACCTGGGGCTACCGGAACTGCGGCGGACCGGCGGACTGGAGCAGAACTTCGAATCACTGGTCGTGTTCGAGAACTATCCACTCGGTGACACGGCAATCGCTGATCCGACGAACTCGGTGAGACTGACGGGAATTCGATTCGACGAGCGACCGGCCTACCCGCTGACCCTGATCGTCGTCCCCGGCGATCAATTGGCGTTGGAATTGAAGTACGACGCTGCTCAGGTGGACGGCGATGCCGCTGCGTCGCTGGCGGAAGCTCTCGCAGTCGTGCTAGCAGAACTCTCTCGCGATCTCGACCAGGTCATCGGCCGGATCGCGCTGGCACCCGCACAGCCCGGGAGCGTCGGCACGGCCTTGGATCGGCCGCGCGCAACGCTGACCGAGCTGCTGCAGGATCAAGCCGGGCGTACGCCCGAAGCCACCGCAGTGATCTTCCGTGAAGAGTCGTTGACCTACGCCGAACTTCACTCTCGCGCTGATCGTTTTGCGCATCTGCTGCGCGAACGTGGCGTCGGACGCGAATCATTGGTGGCGGTTGCCTTGCCGCGCTCGGTCGATCTGATGGTTGCGATACTCGGCATCGGGAAGGCCGGGGGAGCGTACGTTCCGCTCGACACCGGCTACCCGGCGGAGCGGCTGACGTACATGCTGGACGACGCCGATCCGGTGTGCGTCGTGGTGTCGGAAGATTCTTCACTCGATTCGGGTTCGGTTCCGCGGGTGACGGTATCGGAGTCCGCGCAGTTCCCAGCCGACCCGCTGAGTGTCCCAGGATCGCCCGCGGATGCCGCGTACATGATCTACACCTCGGGTTCGACCGGTCGTCCCAAAGGCGTTGTGGTCACCAACGAGGGTGTGGTCAACCGATTGCTCTGGGCACAGCAGATACGTCCGCTGGACTTCTCCGACCGGATGCTGCAGAAGACCCCGTCGAGTTTCGACGTCTCCGTCCCCGAATTCTTCTGGCCGTTCCTGGTGGGGGCAACTCTGGTGATGGCCGAGCCTGACGGTCACAAGGATCCGGGCTATCTGGCCGACGTCATCGTCGAACATTCCGTGACCCGAGTGCATTTTGTTCCGTCAATGCTCGAAGTGTTTCTTGCGGAGCCGAAAGCAGCACTGTGCTCTTCCCTCGAGATCGTCAACTGCAGCGGTGAGGCACTTCCCGTTCACGTTGCACGCAAGGTCGCCGAGATCCTGCCGAACGTTCTGGTGGACAACCTCTACGGCCCCACCGAGGCTGCCGTCGACGTCAGTTGGCAGCCGTCGGTGCAGGCAACTCCGGTAGACGCGGTGAGTGTCCCGATCGGCGAACCCGCCGCCAATACCGGCCTGTTCGTTCTCGATCCGTATCTGCAGAACGTTCCGGCCGGTGCCACCGGTGAGCTGTATCTGGCTGGACCACAACTGGCGCGTGGTTACCACGGACGTGGGGGATTGACCTCCGAAAGATTTGTGGCGAATCCGTACAGCGACGGCGGCTCGCGGATGTACCGGACCGGTGACATCGTGCGGTGGAATGGCGACGGTGTTCTCGAGTACCTCGGCCGTGTCGACGAGCAGGTGAAGGTTCGTGGATTCCGCATCGAGCTCGGTGAAATCGAAGCGCAGTTGGCATTGTGCCCCGGAGTCTCGGCAAGTGCCGTGATCGTCCGAACCGACGGTCCGAGTAACCGCGCACAGGTGGTCGCCTATCTGGTCGGAGATGCTGATGACGCTGCGGTTCGAGGGCAGTTGTTGTCGGTGCTACCGGAGTTCATGGTGCCAAGCGCGTTCGTGCGGCTCGAGTCGCTGCCGCTGAGCCCGAGTGGCAAGCTCGACCGAAAAGCCCTACCGGCACCGGATTTCGCGGCACAGGTGGGCGAAACGACGGGAGTAGTGTCCTCGGGCGTTGCAGACCTCCTTGCCAGGCATTTCGCGACAGTTCTCGGCCTGCCACGCGTCGGGGCACGCGACGACTTCTTCACTCTCGGCGGCGACAGTATCCTGGCGATCCGACTGGTCAACCTGGCTCGTCGTGATTCGGTAGTACTGACCCCGCGTCAGATCTTCGAATTGCGCACTCCCGCTGCGATCGCCGCAGCGGTGGGTGATGTCGCCACGTCGGTTGCCACCGTCACGGCCGACATCGGCGTGGGTGAGCTGGTTCCGCTGCCGGTGGTGCACCGGTTGTCCGAATGGACGGGTGGTACCGATCGCTTCAACCAGGCAGTTCTGATCCACTCTCCGGCAACATCTCTCGATTCGATCACCGGCGCATTGCAGGCCGTGCTCGATCACCACGACGGACTTCGCCAAACCTTGATCCGACATGACCGCGGAATGTGGTCGGCGCGGATCGAGGAACCCGGCAGTATCCGGGCAGCGAACCTTGTCGAACGCGTTGATGCTCGGGGACTGGATGACGCCGAGTTGCGGACGCTCATCACCGAACATTCCGAGTGGGCGACCAGTCGATTGGATCCGTCTGCAGGACGGATGGTCTCGGTGGTCTGGTTCGATTGTGGCGCTGAGAATCTGGGCCGACTCGCGATAGTCGCGCACCACCTGGTCGTGGACGGGGTTTCGTGGGGAACGCTGCTCGAGGATCTCGCGATGGCCTGGGTGGCGGTGGATGCCGGAGAGCCCGCAGCATTGGATGCCGTCGGAACTTCGCTGCGTACCTTCTCCCGCACGGTGGCCGAACACGCATACAGTGCTCATCGATTTGCCGAACTCGATCACTGGTTGACCGTGACCGCTCCGGGCGCGGAGTTGATCCCCGGTACCGCGAGCTATGCCGTTGTATCCGGAGGCTCGAGGCGCACGGTCACGGTGGACGGAGCAATCTCCGAGGCGGCACTCGGAACGGTTGCGGCAATGCTGGGTGCCGAGGGAACGGATGTTCTGTTGGCTGCGTTGGCGATGTCGGTCGAGCGCTGGCGTCGTTCCACCGGTCGCAGTGAGCGCGAACTGCTGGTCGATCTCGAAAGGCACGGCCGCGAGGAGTTGGTACCCGGGACCGATCTGTCGCGAACAGTCGGCTGGTTCACCACGATTGCCCCGATGCGACTGCTCGGCGGAACCGACCCGGTGGACACGCTGCGCGAGGTGAAGGAGAGCCTGCGGGCGGCTCCGGACGGCGGTATCGGATACGGGATGTTGCGGTACGTGAATGCACGTACGGCATCGAGATTGGCGGGGCGCTCCGAATCTCAGATCCTGTTCAATTATCTCGGACGTACGACGACAGCTGGATCGACAGCATGGTCCCTGGCAGCGGAATCCGAAGCCATGTCCACCGATCCCGACGCAGACATGGGAGGTCCGTATCGGCTGATCGTGAATGTCGTCAGCGTGGATTCGGAACTCCGTGCCGACTTCGCCTGGGCAAGTGAAGATTTGTCCGAGGAGGATGCGCAGTCACTCTCCGACGGCTGGGTTTCGGCGCTAGGCGATCTGGCGGCTGCGGCCGCGGAGCATGACGGGCCTCCCATCCTGACCCCGTCCGATGTGCCGTTGCTCGACCTGAGTCAGGCCGAGATCGACGCGATAGCCGATGCGAGCCCGGCGGGTGTCAGTAGCATCCTCCCACTCTCACCGTTGCAGGAAGGCCTGTACTTCCAAGCCGGCTACGCAGGCAGCAGCGACAGCAGTAGTGGTGGAGACATCTACACGGCACAGTTCTCGATGGACTTCGGGCACACCCTCGATGTCGACAAGTTGGCTGCGGCCGCCCGGACACTTCAACGACGAAATCCCACGTTGCGAGCGGGGTTCGTGAGCGAAGGACTGAACGAGCCCGTGCAGTTCTTCAGTGCGGGACTCGATGTTCCCGTCGCCGTCCACGATCTCCGTCAACTCGACGACTCGGCTGCTCGTGAGCGCGCCGAGGCCGTCGCCGCCCAAGACAGAGTGACTCCATTCGACCTGACCGCGCCGCCGCTGTGGCGTATGAGCGTGCTGCATCTGCCCGGCGGACATGATCGACTGGTGATCAACAGGCAGTTCCTGTTGTGGGACGGCTGGTCCAACGGCCTTGTCGTCAGCCAGCTTCTGGCGCTGTACGACACCGGCGGGGATGACAGCGCATTCGGCGAACCCGAGGGGTCGTTCGAGGCCTACCTCGCCTGGTTGGCCGACCGCGACGGTGCAGCCGCCGACGCGGGGTGGCGCGGAGCGCTCGCAGGACTCGAGGAGCCGACGCTTGTTGCCGAGCCTGCGCCCGGCGTCGAACCTCAGCTTCCGGATCGCCGCGATGCGGTTCTCTCGGAACCGCTTTCGCGTGCATTGCGTGAGCGCGCTGCCGCGTCCGGCGTCACGTTCAATACGGTACTGAACGCAGCGCTGGCTATGGTGCTGGCGTCGGCCACCGGTCGACAGGACGTCGTCTTCGGCTCCACGGTTGCCGGAAGGCCACCGGAGGTACCGGGAATCGACACCGTGGTGGGCATGTTCCTCAACACCGTTCCCGTTCGGCTGCAACTGGATCCGAACGAGAGCGTCGAGGAACTTCTTCGCCGAACGCAGGCGGATCGTCTTTCGCTGATGCCGTTCGACTACCTCGGATTGGCCTCGATCCAACGTGTTTCCGAGCATCGTCAACTGTTCGACGTGCTGATGGTCCTGCAGAACTTCGTGGACGAGAAGCAAGTCGACGCACTCAATGCCGCACATGACGTGAGCGGCAGCGACAGTATCGATCACACGCACTATCCGCTGACCGTGGTTGTCACCCCGGGTACCACCGTCAACGTCAAGTTCGAGTTCCATCCGCATCTGGTGACCGCGCGCCGAGCCGAGGACCTGCTCGGTCACTTCGTCGACCTGCTCCAGAGTTGGTCGCAGGATATGACAGGTTCGGTCGTTGCGACGCCGACTCCCGCGGTAGCGCAGCAGACGCAGATCCGAGAGTTGCCGGAGCGCACCATTGCCGACCTGTTCGAAGAGGTGGCGTCGGCGCAACCGAACGACACGGCACTCGTGTTCGGGAAGCGTCGGATGACCTACGCCGATCTCGACGGCGAGATCAATCGGATGGCGCGGTTGCTGATCAACTACGGCGCCGGGCCGGAAAAGATCGTGGCTCTTGGCCTACCACGTTCGGTGGACATGGTCGTCGCGCTCTTCGCGGTACTGCGCACGGGCGCTGCCTACCTACCCCTCGAACTCGACCATCCGGCCGAACGGTTGGCCGTGATGATCGACGACGCAGATCCGGTCGTGTTGCTGACGACTGTCGCCGCCGCACCGAAATTCGAAGGCGCGGACGTCCGCACCGCGGACATTCGGACCATCGTGCTCGACGAGCCGGACACTGCGGCAAGGCGACTGACGATCTCGGCGCGGGCACTCTCCGCGGCGGAACTCGGAGCATTCGCCCCGGGAGCACCGCATCGGCTCGACCACCCCGCGTACGTCATCTACACCTCCGGTTCGACCGGCAAGCCCAAGGGCGTGGTCACCGGTTACCGCGGCTTGACGAACATGCAGTTCAACCACCGCGAGGCGATCTTCGAACCGGTGATCGCCGCGACGAGCCGGCGCCTGCGGATCGCGCACACCGTGTCCTTCGCCTTCGACATGTCGTGGGAGGAACTTCTGTGGCTCGTGGAAGGCCACGAGGTCCACATCTGTGACGAGGATCTGCGTCGTGATGCCGAGGCGCTCGTTGCGTACTGCGACGCACAGGAAATCGACGTCGTCAACGTGACACCGACCTACGCGACGCACCTGATCGACAGCGGGCTGCTCGACGACGGTGTGGGACAACACCGTCCGCCGCTGGTCCTGCTCGGTGGTGAAGCCGTTCCGGATTCGGTGTGGAACAGGCTGCGCGAGACCGAGGGAACCGTGGGCTACAACCTCTACGGTCCGACGGAATACACGATCAACACTCTCGGCGGCGGAACGGCCGACAGTGACACCCCGACGGTCGGCAAGCCGATCTGGAACACCACGGCGCACATTCTCGACGGCTGGCTGCGACCGGTCCCCGATGGAGTTGCCGGCGAACTGTACATTGCCGGAGCCGGTTTGGCTCGCGGCTACCTCGGACGCTTTGCGCTCACGTCCGAGCGCTTTGTCGCAGAACCGGCCGGGACCGGAGAACGTATGTACCGCACCGGGGATCTGGTGCGGCGACGCGCTGACGGCAACCTGGACTTCCTGGGCCGCACCGACGACCAGGTGAAGATCAGAGGTCACCGCATCGAGCCGAGCGAAATCGTCTCCGTTCTCGAATCCGACGAGCACGTGCGGCAAGCAGCGGTCGTGGTCGACGTCGGGGCGGGCGGAGTCAAGAGACTCGTCGGCTACGTGACGCCCGCGCAACTCGGCGCCGCGCACGACTACCGCGCGCAGGCGCGAGTTCGCCTACCCGACTACATGGTTCCGGCCGTGGTGATCGAGGTGGAGTCACTACCGATGACCGTCAACGGCAAGCTCGACGTCAAGGCACTGCCCACGGCCGATTCGGTGCTGGGGGAGCGGAGTGGGGAGTCGATTGCACCGCGTAACCACACGGAAGAGGTTCTCTGTGAGCTCTTCTCCGACGTACTCGATGTGGACGACATCGGTGTCGACGACAACTTCTTCGACCTCGGTGGGCACTCGCTTCTGGCCACCAAACTGATCAGTCGAGCTCGGATCGCCATTCCGAACAGTCTGACCATGCGTGATCTCTTCGAAGCGCCGACCGTCGCGGAACTCGCGGAACGCATTGTGGTCGAGCAGGGATCGACGCGACCGATGCTGGTAGCGAAGCCGCGGCCGGACCACCTTCCACTTTCTGCCGCTCAACAGCGTTTGTGGCTGATCGGACAGATGGAAGAGAACTCCGCGGCCTACAACTTCCCGATCGTGCTCCGCTTGGACAGTGCATTGGACGCGGACGTCTTCGCCGCGGCGCTGGGTGACGTCGTTGGACGACACGAATCCTTGCGTACGGTGTTCCGGTTGGTGGACGGAACACCGGAACAGATAATTCTCGAATCGGCGAAGGTTCCGGTCGAGACAGTTCATTCACGGGAATCCGGTGTCGCCGGCGAAGTTGCAGTGGCAGTGGGCCGTCCGTTCGACCTTTCGAACGAGATTCCGATTCGCGCCCGTCTGATCCGAGTAGACGGTGCCGTAATCGTCGTGATCGTCCTGCATCACATCACAACGGACGAATGGTCCGATCGGCCGTTCCTGCGCGATCTGATGTCTGCCTACTCCTCTCGGATTCAGGGCGAGGAGCCAGCGTTCGAACCGCTACCGGTTCAGTATGCGGACTACACCCTGTGGCAACGGGAATTACTCGGCAGCGCCGACGATCCGTCGAGTGTCCTGAGCACGCAGTTGGACTTCTGGGCGAAGAGTTTGGACGGAGCCCCCGAGGAACTGCTGCTTCCCGCGGACCGGAGCCGACCGGCCAGACCGAGTTTCTCCGGTGGCGCAGTGGTAACACGGTTGGGTGTGGACACAACTGCCGCACTGCGAGATCTGGCGCGCGAGAGCCAGAGTTCGATGTTCATGGTCCTGCACGCGGCGTCGGCGGCGTTGCTGACTGCGCTCGGAGCGGGTGAGGACCTTCCCCTCGGCGCTCCCGTAGCCGGACGTAGTGAACAGGGGCTCGACGACTTGGTCGGCTTCTTCGTCAATACGATTGTGCTGCGCACGGATACGTCGGGTAACCCGACGTTCCGGGAGTTGGTGGATCGCGTTCGCGTGGGAGACCTCGAGGCCTTCGCCAACGCCGATGTTCCCTTCGAAACTGTGGTGGAACGCCTCAATCCGTCGCGAACCTTGGCACGCAACCCGCTGTTCCAGGTCATGGTCGGCTATCACAGCCGCGAGGAGATGGGCGGGGATCCGTTCGAACTCGAGGAGTACACGGCCAAGTTCGATCTGGTGTTCAATTTCACCGAGTACCTCGGCCGCGAAGGCTGCATCGACGTCCGACTCGAATACGGCAGCGACCTCTTCGATCGCGAAACAGCACAGCGAATTTCGAACCGATTGGAATCGGTGATCGCGGCAGTCGTGGAATCGGCCGACATTGAGATCGGCGACATCGACATCTTCTTGCCCGGCGAACTCGAACAGGTTGTCACCTCGTTCAACGACACCGCCGTCGACGTGCCGGAGGAAACGTTCTACGACGCCTTCGCGCGTGGGGCCGCTGCTACACCCGAGGCGATCGCGGTGCGCGACGAGGCGGGGCAGGCCACGTACCGCGAGCTCTCCGAGCAATGTGATCGGATAGCCGGCGTGCTGTATCGGCGCGGGGTCTCGGTCGAAGACGTGGTGGGACTTGCCGTCCCGCGTTCGGTGGAGATGGTCGCCTCGGTCCTCGCCGTGCTCAAGCTGGGGGCAGCGTATCTACCCCTGGATCTGAGCCACCCGAGCGAGCGCATCGCCTACATGCTCACCGATTCTCGCACCTCCGTACTGCTGTCCACCTCGGAGGAAAGCTCGCGGATCGAGGATGTGGCCGGCGTCGAGCGAATCCTTTTGGACGATCCGCTGATCCTTGCGGAACTGGAAGAGGCAGCGATCGTCGAAACTCCCAGGCCACCAGTTGGCGTCAACCACGCGGCCTATGTCATCTACACTTCGGGATCGACCGGCAAGCCGAAGGGCGCCGTCCTTTCTCATGACGGTATTCCGAGTCTTGTTGCGACAGCTGAGGTTCGGATGCGACTGGTACCGGGTTCGGTGGTGATGCAGTTCGCTTCGGTCGGCTTCGACGTTGCGGTATTCGAATTGGCGATGGCTCTGTGCACGAGCAGCACCCTGGTGATCGTGCCGCAGAGCGCACGAGTGGCCGGCCCGGCGTTGACCGATTTCATGACGAGCAATCGCGTGACTCATGCAATCATCCCTCCCTCGTTGCTGGCCGCCCTGCCGGCGGGATGTGAAGTACCGCAGGGTTGCACGGTGTTGGTCGGAACCGAGACGGTTCCGCCCGAGCTGATCGGGCGATGGGCGGAGCGGCTGAATTTGCTTGCCGCGTACGGACTCACCGAAGCCACGGTGAACAACACACTGTGGCAGGCGGAACCCGGTTGGAACGGTGCTGTGCCCATCGGAGTCCCCGACCCCAACGAACAGGCGTACGTGCTCGACGATCAACTGCGTCCGGTTCCGCCGGGAGTATCCGGCGAGCTGTACATCGCGGGACGCGGCCTGGCGAGAGGCTACCTGGGCCGATTCGATCTGACGGCACAGAGATTCATCGCCGATCCCTTCACCGCGGGCGATCGCATGTATCGCACCGGCGATCGAGCGCGGTGGCGCTCGGACGGAAACATCGACTTCCTCGGCCGCGTGGACGATCAGGTCAAGATTCGCGGTTTCCGAATCGAATTGGGTGAAATCATCGGAGCTCTCAGTGCCCATCCTTCGGTGAAGCAGGCAACGGTCGTCGCGGATCGGCAGGGCGAAATCACGCGCCTGGTCGGTTACGTGTCACCCGAACCCGGTGCTGTGGTGGACACGACGGCAGTGCGAAATCTCGCTGCAATGTCGTTGCCCGACTACATGGTCCCGACCATGGTTGTCGCTCTCGATGGTCCGCTCCCGTTGACGCCCAACGGAAAGCTCGACCGCAAGGCGTTGCCCGCTCCGGACTGGTCGGAGTTGGCGGGTGATATTGCTCCTCGCACTGCCGTGGAGTCCACGGTTGCAGCTGCCTTCGCGGAGATATTGCAACTCCCGAGCGTCGGAGTCCACGACAGTTTCTTCGAACTCGGTGGGCATTCGATGGCTTCGATGAAACTGGTCGGTCGCATTCGTGAAGCGTTCGGCGTGGACGTCAGTATTCGAGACGTGTTCGACGCACCGAGCGTTGCGGAGTTGGCGGCAGTCGTTGCGCGTTCGGAGGGTGGACGCCCGGTCCTGGCGCCGGCGGCGAGGCGTCCGGAGACTATGGGTCTGTCTGCGCCGCAACGTCGTCAGTGGGAGTTGTTCCGCGCAGCCGGCGAGCACCCGCAAGCAAGCCACGCTCTGGCGCTGACCCTGAATTCGAAGATCGATCCGGAGATTCTCGGGCACGCCTTGGACGATGTGACGTCGCGGCACGAACCCCTGCGGACCACCTTCGTCGAGGTCGACGGCATCGTCGTGGCAAGAGAATCGGTGCGGCCGACTGTCGATGTGGTCGATGTCGGCGCCGGCGATGTGGGTCGAGTGGTGTTCGAACTGGCTCAACTTCCGATGGATCTGCGTGAGCAATCGCCGTTGCGGGTTCATCTGGTGCTCGGTGAAGACGGCTCTCGGACACTGCTTCTCGTCATGCACTACATCGCCGTCGACGAGTGGTCCGTAGTGCCGCTGCTGGGAGATCTGGTCTCCGCTTATGCAGCCAGGTCGCAGGGAGATCAACCGGTCTGGGACGAGCTTGCGTTGACGTACGCCGACTACACCGTGTGGTCGGACGAGCTGTTGGGAGACCCCCTGGGCGTCGACAGCCGTGCGTCGAAGCAGCTTGCGTACTGGCAGGATGCGCTCGACGGAATACCGACCAGTGTGAATCTTCCGTTGCCGGAAGATGACTCGGAACCTCGGGGTGACGTGGTCTCTGTCGACATCGACGCGGATCTGCACGCCAGAATCGACGCGCTGGCTGCGCGCACCGGGACGAGCATGTTCATGGTCCTTCAGGCTGCGCTGGCCGCCGTTCTCACGAAGGCCGGGGCGGGTACCGATCTTCCGATCGGTTCATTGGTTGCGGGCAGGTCGGATCCCCGTCTCGAACCGATGATCGGATCCTTCTTCAATGTTGTTCTCCTGCGCACGGATACGTCCGGTAGTCCGACGTTTGCAGAATTGCTCGGTCGGGTGAGGGAAGGCAACCTGGAAGCGCTGAGCAATCAGGACGTCTCGTATGTGTATGTCGAGCAGGCTCTGGGTAATCCGGCGTCCATGAGACCTCAGGTGATGGTGATCCATCACCAACAGGCGGATTTGGACGGGCTCGGCGACTTCGGTTCTCTCGTACCGATTCCGGTGGGAGTGCCCGATGCGGATTTGACGTTGAGTTTTTACGAGCCGGTGGGCGAAGGGCCTGTTTTTGCAACTCTCGGGTTCCGCGCCGACCGCGTCGATGCGGGCGCGGTCCGTGAATGGGCAGGTCAGCTGGTCGACGTGATCGAGGCTGCGGCCATCGCCGAAGGGGATGACGTGAGTGAAGGGGCGAAACTATGACATACGTCGCATCGCTCCGCGGGGTCGACCGCTATACGGGGGCTCGCAGTATTGATACCCTCACCTCATTAAGGGTAGCCTTTGCTACTTACTTCGGGACATCGATTGGCGACCTTATCAGGTCGTCCCGTCGGGGATGGACTACCTGCAATGAGTGAATCACCGAGAGACTCCAGCGCCGAACCCGCCGTGGTCGACATCGTCGGCGTCGGGTTCGGTCCGGCCAACCTCGCGTTGGCCATCGCTGTCGAAGAACACAATGCAAATTGTGCAGCCGTTGATCGGGTGAATGCGCGGTTCTTCGAAAAGCAGTCTCAGTTCGCGTGGCATCCCGGGATGCTGCTCGACGGTGCCACGATGCAGATCGCGTTTCCGAAGGACCTGGTGACGTTCCGTAACCCACAGAGCGGATACAGCTTCTTCTCGTATCTGTTCGAGCAGGGGCGGCTGGTCGACTTCGTCAACCACCAGACCTTCTTTCCCACGCGCCACGAGTTCAACGACTACCTGTGCTGGGCAGCTCGACGAGTCGACGCGGATGTGCAGTTCGGTACAACCGTCGACGGGGTCGAGGGCATCAAGAACTCCGACGGCGTTGTCGATCGCTTTGCGGTCCGCACAGCCGACGGTGAAACGGTGATCGCGCGCAACATCGTCGTCGGAGCCGGACTGAAAGAGCGGATCCCGGAGTGGGCAACGCCGTCGTCCCGGTGCTTCCACAATCACCAGTTCCTCTTCCACCTCGAAGCAATGCCCGAGCCCGTGCACAACAGGTTCGTTGTTCTCGGCGCCGGTCAGAGTGCCGCGGAGATCGTCGACTACCTGCACGCGAACTACCCGAACGCCGAAGTCCACAGTGTTTTTGCCCGCTACGGCTACAGCCCGGCAGACGACAGCCCGTACGCAAATCGCATCTTCGATCCCGAAGCCGTCGATCAACTGCACGGCGCCGACGCCGCGGAACGACGTCGACTTCTCGATCTGCACCGCAGTACCAATTACTCGGTCGTCGACATCGAACTGATCAACAAGCTCTATGCCACCGAGTATCAGGAGATGGTTCGCGGGCCGAGGCGACTGTTCATGCGTCGGGCCTCGGAGATCACGAGTGCCGTGGAGACCGAATCCGGCATCGAACTGGCCGTCCGCAGCAACCTCGACGGTTTGACCGACACGCTGTCGTGCGACGCACTCATTCTGGCCACGGGTTTCACCCCGGCACCGCTGGACAATTTGTTGGGTGAACTCGTGCCGGATTCGTCCGTTCCGCGTAACGTCAGTCGGGATTATCGACTGGCTGTAACGGAGGACGTGACAGGCGGTATCTATCTGCAGGGTGGGACAGAACAGACTCACGGATTGACGTCGTCGCTGCTGTCGAACGTGGCAGTGCGGGCGGGGGAGATTCTGGCGTCGGTGCTGAGCCACCAGAACCGAACTGGTGCGCTTGCTAGTCTGGGCGCACAAGACACGTACGTAACGAGTGAGGCGAGATGAGCACTAACCCTTTCGATGACGAAGACGGCCGCTTCTACGTGCTGGTGAACGACGAGGACCAGCACTCGCTGTGGCCCACGTTTTCCGAGGTCCCCGCCGGCTGGCGCGTGATGTTCGGTGAAGACAGCCGCAAGGCGTGCCTCGAATACGTCGAGGCGAACTGGACCGACATGCGTCCGAAGAGCCTGCGCGAGGCAATGGAAGCTGATCAGGCTGCCGGCGGAAAGCACGCAGTCGAGAGCTGATTCTCTCACTGCTCGGGAACCCCGAGTGAACCGAAAGAGCTGGGCACCGTCAGGTGCCCAGCTCTTTCTGCTTGAATCTCTCTTACTTCTCGGTGACGGGAACGCGGCGTTTGCGCTTGCGGACCATCGGTCGGCGTAGCGAGTCCACGCGCATCAGGATTCGTGGACGACGCAGTGTTCGTGCTCCCCATTCGCCGAGCGTCACGCCAGCAGCCAGGGCGCAGCCGATACCGAATGCCGACAGCAAAGCAGTAAGACCGATCAGTACCTGGTCGTTGAGCAGCGCGTACAGGCCTCGGTACAGCGACAGACCGGGGAGTAGGGGAGTGATGCCTGCGACCGCGACGACCAGCGGAGGCGTCAGGGCGCGGCGAGCCATCAGACCACCGGCAAGACCGACGACGGTCGCCGCGATCGCTGCGGCGATCACGGGGCCGACGTCGAGTGTTTGCACGAAGATCGACACACCGCTGCCGGCCGCGCCGCCCAGGAATGCCGCGGTGAGTGCACGCCGCTCGGCGTAGCAGGCAAGAGCGTAGAAGACCGACGCACACGCGCCGGAGAGCATCAGGATCGGCAACTGCGTGATGGTCGATACTTCCACGTTGATCGGGGGAAGCGTCGAACCCAACATCCCGGTCATTCGCAGTGAGATCGCGACACCCGCGATGATGCCGCCCGTCATCATCACCACTTCGAAGAATCGCGCGACGGCCGTGATGGGCGCACCCATGATCGCGTCCTGGACCGAGCCCACCAGAGACAGCCCCGACAGCAAGACGACCACTCCGGCCGCGATCACCAGCGACGGCCGGATACTGATCCCCAGCTGATCTTGAAAGGTATAGAGCGTCGCGGCGGGCGCAGCCGCGATGAGACCACCGACAACCTGCTGGAAGAAGAACGGTAATCCGAACCGGTTCAGTACGCGGTTGACCCGATCGATCACCATCGTCGTCAGAAACGCGACTGTGGCAACGAGGAACCCGCCGCCGAGCAGGACGGAGACCGAAGCCGCCATCGCTGCCCAGGCCATGGTTGCGGTCCATCGGTTGTACGGGTGCGGCGCCGTCGTGATCGCTGTGAGCGCGTCGTGCGCTTGGTCCGGTGTGATCGCCTCACGGCGGATACGACGCGTCAGACGGTCGACAGCCGCCAGTCGCGTGAAGTCCATCGAGCGGTAGTGGACGATGCGCATCGTGCTCGCCGGCGGTCGCGTCGGGCCGCGATAGGCAGAGAGCACAATCGAGTTGTAGGTGACGTCGACGTCACACTGGGCGAGGCCGTAGGTGGCGGCGATGAACTGCACCTGCTCCGCCGTGTCCATGGCCGCGGTCCCGGAGGCGAGGAGGACTTCGCCGACCCGAACCGCCAGGTCCAGAACTTCTGCGACGACGGCGTCGTCTGTGAGGTCGATCGGTTGTAGCGGCGCGGGAGCCGACGTGACCGTGTCGACGGTGGCTTGGCGGTTTCCCGTCAGGCGTGTGAGTGCTTCGGTGAATTTCGCCATCAGGGGGCGGAGTGGGAGTTGCGCATGGGGCCCACGCTATCTAACGTGACCCGGGCGCGGCCACCGTGACGGCTTGGATATGATGGCTCCGCAAAGTCAGTCGCGGCAACGCGTCGGTCTTCGCCTCCTTAGCTCAGTGGTAGAGCACTCGCCTTGTAAGCGAAAGGTCGTCGGTTCAATCCCGACAGGAGGCTCCGAAAGTAGAGGCACTCACCAAGATTCTGGTGGGTGCCTCTGTGTTTGCCGAATTACTGTGTTTGCCGGGTTCAGTTGGTCTCAGGCTTGTTCGTGGCCTGGCGCGGATCGATCGCGCCGTCGATGTACTGCTGGGCGATCACTCGCAGTTTGACGTTGCTGCGCTGTGAGTCCTGGATGAGGATGCGGAAGGCGCGGTCGGCATCGACGCGGTGGGTGCCCATGATGATGCCCTTGGCCTGTTCGATGACGCCTCTCGATTCGAGTGCACGCTCGAGGTCCATCGCGTGCTTTCTGGCGATGTCGAGGCGCTGCGAGCTGTGCAGTGCGTAGGACGAGGTGACGGCGAACAGTTGGAGCAATGCCACGTCGGCGCCGGTGAAACCTCGGAGGTCATGGCTGTAGAGGTTGAGGGTTCCCAGCGGGCGATCTCTACCGGGCAATGGCATCGACAAGAAGCTGACGGCGCCGACTGCTTTTGCCGCGCTTGCGAATTGAGGCCACCGGCTGTGTGCTTCGCTGGCATGCGCACGTACAACCGTGCCCGTGCGTGACGACGTCACACTCGGTCCGTAGTCCAGTCGGAATTGGATCGAGTCGACGGTGCGAACGAGTTGGTGGGTGGCGGCTACGGTTCGGAATGTCGAATCCGAACCGCCGATGGTAATTCCGGCCATGTCGGCGTCGGCGATGAGATCGACGGCGTGTTTGCAGACCTGTTCGAGAAATTGCTCGGCCTGGGCATGTGGATCGAGGTGCGCGTACAGCGATTGCAGGGCGTCCGAGGCGGCGTCCAGGCTGTCCTGCGACGCGGAATTTCGGCCCCCGGTAGGGCCGCGGTGTTCTCTGGCAATGCGCGGCGCCGTCATTGTCTCAACCACCCTTCCCCATCACGTCGCAGGCATGTCCGATTCGTCTTATTGTTGCACCGGACTAACTGTTGTGCACTCTGTTTGGGTGGACAAGTGTCTGGTGGGGCAGACGGTTATGCGGGTGGGATACGTATGCCTAATCGTGATGTTTGGTTCAGTCATTTGCGGGTAGTGCGCCGAGAATGGAATTGCGTTGTCCTGCAACAGTTAACGCGGAAACTGCGACCGCGGTACAAGTTTTCTCCGCAATGGCGCGCAGGTCGCGAACTTGGCCTATTGTCAGCGCCAGCGCACAATCTTGTACGCGTAACCCGCAGACAGTGAAGGGGATACGACGATGAACGGACTGATCGCGGCTCTGAACAGTGGAATGACCGTTGGCTTGGCCAACACGATTCTGACTTTCGGCGGAATCATCATCAATCTCAACATCGTGATCAACAACTGACCGCGTAATCGGCGAGTAACCGTTTGTTATGCCGATTCGATCGGAAGGTCCGGCCCTGGGCGCTCGCCCTTGCTCTTGAGCCAGCGATTGGGAAGCTTGCCGGCCAGTTCTCCGAGTGGACCGACTGCAGCACTGAGGATTCCGACTGTTTCCTGCAGTACCTCGATGCTGGCGCTCATTCTCTCGAGGTTGGGGGCGAGCGAAGTCAAGGTATCGGACAGTGCAACGATCTGGTCAAGCGGGCCGCCTTCGGCGATGAGCCGTTCGAAGGCGCCGTTCTCCGCCAAGAGTGTTTCGAGGATGCCGTTCTCGGCCAGTGCGCGATCGATGACACCGTCCTTGGCAGTCAGGCGTTCGACAGCACCGTCCTGTGCGGTCAGGCGTTCCAGCGGACCGTCCTCCGCCATCATTCGGTCGAGGAGACCGTCCGGGGCGAGCAACCGTTCCAAGGCGCCGTTCTCGGCGAGCACCCGATCCAGCGGTCCGCCGGGGGCAAGAAGTCTTTCGAGTGGCCCGCCGGGAGCGAGTAGTCGTTCGAGAGTGCCGTCGGGTGCAGTCAGTTTGTCGACCGGGCCGCCGGGTGAGAGAAGTCGATCGAGCGGCCCACCGGGGGCCAAGGCCTGCCCGATGGGCCGATCGTCTGCAGTAAGCGATGACAACTGCTGGATCATCTGCATGGGTCCGCGGGGGCTGGCCAGGCCTGCAGCACCCGCCGTCACGGCACCGGTATTACCGACGGCGATACGGACGGTAGTCACCGTCAGCTCGGCGATTCCCAAGCTGATCTCTGCGGCTGCAATGCCCGCGCGTAGGGGAAGCGTGAGCATCTCCAGCAGTTTCATGCGTTAACTGTAACCGGTAACACACAAACACTCACCAGGATCGCCGGTCAGTGAAGGACCTTCAGACCGACCACACAACCGACGATGCCGAGGATCAGCAGAATCTTGACGACCGACGTGGACTCCGCACCGGTGATCATCGCGTATCCGACGGTCAGGGCGGCGCCGATGCCGACCCAGACCGCGTACGCAGTTCCGATGGGAAGGGTGCGCATTGCATACGCGAGGCCGGCCATACTGACGATCAGGCCGAGGATGAAGACAACGGTGGGTGACATCTTGCTGAATCCGTCGGACTTACCCAGCGCGGTAGCCCAGACAGCTTCGAAAAGTCCGGAAATGACGAGCACGATCCATGCCATGGTGAACAACTCCCAAGGCACCGTCTTTTCGCTGGCCGGGTACGGTGCGCTCGTCCGGATGTCGTCGTTGACCACCCAACCATAGCAACAGAATTCTGCGTTCCGACCCGATCAGCTGGCGATTTAGGTCACCACAGCCGTTCGAACTCTCTTCAGATGGATGGTCGACATGGCCACCACGATCGTCGCCGTCGCAGCGAGAACAGTCAATGGAATCGGCGTGGTCACGGCGGCCGGACCGTGTTCCTCGAGCGGAGCGGTCGACCACCCGAATTCCTGCGAGGCAGGGTCCAGGAAGGTCGCTGAAACCGAGAACAAGGTAAGAGTGAAGGGAAGTACCGACCCGCTCGCGACTGCTCCGACGGCAACAGGCATGCATGACGCGACGGCCAGTCCCAGCGCAAGTGGGAGGACGAAGACGTAGGCGACCGTGGTCAGGGCGGCATCCAGCAATCCCGAGAGTGCGGTCACGGCAAGCAGTCCCAGCCCGAGTTGGGGCATTGGTCTTTTCCAGCCGACGGCGACGCCCAGCGCCAGCGCAGCACCCACCGCGGGCACCGCCCAAGTCCAGTCGGATGAAAAGGAAATCGAGCTGATCGAAACCGCGCCGATTGCGAGTCCGGCGAGTATGAAGCGGGCGTCGTGTTGCGGCAAACGCCAAGCCAGTGCGACGGTAACGGCAACCGCGATCACCACCGCCGTCACCCAGGACCCAGGCGATGTCGACGTCGAGCCCAACCACGCATACAGGGCCGTGAATGCCAGGGGCAGAACAACTCCCAAAGTCACCAGGCGTGTGTCGACGTCGTCCGTCTCTTGACCTGATCGTGCGACCAAGGCGACTCCGGCTACCAGAAGAGTTGCAGCGAGCAGTATCCAGACGGGAACCGTGGACGGCACGGGGTAGGTGTCGCCCGGAAGTGTGAGCGACCACCTGGCGATGCGATCGCGCCACAAGTCTGCGCCGCCGAAGTACAGGGTCGTCGCGGTCACCCCGAGTGCGAGAGCAATTTGTGCTGCGCGGTGACTCTTCGTCGGATATGCCGCCGCCGCGAGGAAAGTGCCGGCTCCCATTGCGTTCAGGGTCACCGATATCGAGGCGGAGACAGGGACGAATGCTGGTAACGCGATGACTAGGGCGCCAACGGCAGCGAAGACACTCGCGAGTCCGCCACGTCCCCAGCGATGTAGTAGCGCAACACCGACCGCCGCAACCACAGCGGCAGTTGCTCCCGCCCACTGCGGTGTGATCACCACCGAGGTGAGGCCGTCGTCGGAGAACGAGAAGTCGTCAACTCGAGACTCGGCCACTGCGTACGCGGCCACCACACCGCCGACCAGCGCGGACGCCACCGAACCGTAGAGCTGAGCGATTTGAACTGGGCTACGTTGCTGCATAATTCGTCGAATTTTTGCACAACTCGCCGATACGACTGATCGTCACATCGCCGTGCGGATCCATCCACACCGGTTCCCCGTCTCGAAGTCGAGGGACAAGCAGATGGCGCCCTCGGCTCGGCCACTGAACGAAGTCGTACCCGGCCAATTTGGTCTGAACGATATCGGCGACCCACACCGCAGCGTCCGCGAATGCAGTATCCATCGACAGTGCGTTGAAGTAGCTGAATCCGCCGATGTCACGTGCGCCTTGCCAGCCGATCGTGACGTTGTAGTCGCTGTTGATCGAAAATTCCCAGATCAGACGATCGACAACAACTTCAGGTCCGAATCGCAGGCAACGCAGATCTTGGGCAACAGCCGCGAGGGCTTGTGCCCAAGACTCCGGTGGCGCGAAGCCGGGATCCTCGCCGGGATCGGAGTTGTTGGTGAACAGAGGAATACGCCAGGTCAAGCATTCCATGTTCCACAGTCATTCCATGTTCCACAGTGGAGGTAGTGACATGCCGCATCCTTCCGGTTCGTGGGCCTGTACCCCAGCTTTTCACCTGCACTCAGCTTTTCGCCTGCACCCCAGCTTTTCACCTGCACCCGGCTTTTCACCTGCACTCAGCCGTTCACAGGAAGCTCCCAGGGAACATACAGCGAGAATCCAGTGGCAGGGGAGAAGATGGTTCTCGTGACCGACAAGACCCCCGAAGCCCGCATCCTCGTCGTCGACGACGAACCCACCATCGTGGAGTTGCTCTCCGTGAGCCTCCGATTCCAGGGTTTCGAGGTGGCGACTGCTTCGAGCGGAGCCCAAGGCCTGGACGTCGCGCGGACATTCCGTCCCGACGCGATTGTTCTCGACGTCATGATGCCTGGGATGGACGGCTTCGGTCTGCTTCGACGCCTCCGTGCCGACGGTGTGGACGCACCGGTCCTGTTTCTGACGGCGAAGGATTCGCTCGACGACAAGATCAGCGGCCTGACCCTCGGCGCGGACGACTACGTGACCAAGCCGTTCAGCCTCGAAGAGGTCGTGACGAGGTTGCGGGTCATCCTGCGCCGCGCCGGCCGCGGGGTCGCACCGGAGCAGTCGCCGCGGGTGAAGTTCGCCGACATCGAACTCGACGACGACACCCGCGAGGTCTGGAAGAAGGGCGAGTTGGTTGCACTCTCGCCCACCGAGTTCACACTGCTCCGATACTTCATGGTCAATGCCGGGACGGTTCTCAGTAAGCCTCGAATTCTCGACCACGTCTGGAACTACGACTTCGGCGGGGAGGTCGGAGTTGTCGAGTCCTACGTGTCCTACCTGCGGCGCAAGGTGGATACGGGGGAGACACCGCTGATTCACACATTGCGTGGGGTCGGCTACGTGATGCGTGAACCGCGGCAATGATCGCCGCCGCGGAAAACGATCAGCTTCCGAAGCGGGGTCGTTTCCGTCTCCATTCACTGCCGCTGCGCTTCACCCTGGTTGCGGCCTTGCTGGTGTTGGCGGCGCTGGGTCTGTTGGCGTCTGGCGTCGCGGTCACTTCGGCTCTCGAGAATTCACTGACCCAGCGAACCGACAAAACGCTGTACGAGGCGGTCGACGGCTGGGCAAAGCCGCACACCAGAGATTTGCAGCCACCCAGCGATGTCGGTCCGCAAACTCGTCCGCCCAGTCCCTTCTTCGTTCGGACGGTGACCGCGGACGGGAAGGTGTTCACTCTCAACGACAAGTCGACGACAACCGAACCCGACCTGTCGAAAGATTCCACCAACGGCCCGATCACCGTCGGATCGAGCGACGGTTCGGACGTGAACTGGCGAGTTCTCACGACGGTTCGCGACGACACGACCACGACTATCGGTGTGCGACTGACGGATATCGAACAGACCGTCGACGACCTGGTCGGCCTGCAACTCGGCATCGGCCTGGTTGTCCTGCTGATCCTCGGCGGCGGAGCGTATTTCGTGGTTCGTCGGAGCCTTCGTCCGCTGGTCGAGGTTGAGGAAACTGCCGCTGCCATTGCCGCCGGCGACCTTCATCGACGGGTCCCGGAGCGTGACGACCGCACCGAGGTCGGCCGATTGTCGGTGGCGCTCAACGGAATGCTCGCGCAGATTCAACACGCATTTGCCGCGACCGAGGCTTCGGAGGAATCAGCACGGCGTTCCGAGGAGAAGATGCGTAGGTTTGTCGGCGACGCGAGCCACGAGTTGCGCACACCCTTGACGACTATTCGTGGGTTCGCCGAGTTGTATCGCCAAGGCGCCATGACGGATACGGAAACGCTGATGAACCGGATCGAGGGCGAGGCGTCGAGGATGGGACTTCTGGTCGAAGATCTGCTCATGCTGGCAAGACTCGACGAACAGCGTCCACTCGAGAACAAGCCGGTGGATCTGCTTGCAGTTGCGGCGGATTCGGTACAGGCGGCACGAGCGATCGCACCGGATCGAACTGTCGAACTTCAGATGACCGGCGGCCCGGGCCTGCCCGAAGTGCAGGGTGACGAGGCCAGGCTGCGTCAGGTAGTCGCCAATCTGGTGGGCAACGCGATCAAACACACTCCGCCGGATGCGCAGGTCACCGTTCGTGTCGGTACGACCGAGAACTCCGCGGTGGTCGAGGTTTCGGATACCGGTCAGGGTTTGAGTGACGAGGATGCCGCGCGGATCTTCGAGCGTTTCTACCGCGCCGACACCTCTCGCACCCGTGAGACCGGGGGCGCCGGTCTCGGCCTGTCCATCGTTTCGGCTTTGGTTGCAGCGCACGACGGAACCGTCAGCGTCGAGACCTCCCTCGGGCAGGGGACGATGTTCCGCGTCGAATTGCCGCGTGACCCGAAGGACGACTGACGCCGGATTACCGCAACCGGCCCCTCAGAAGTAGGTGTGCACCGTGCCGACGACGCGGTAATCCGAATCGACCTCGGGAATCAGTGACCACTTGTCGAACGTGGTGCAGGGATGCGAGATTCCGCAACCGAGCAGATCGCCGACCTTCACGTCGAAGTCAGCCGGGACGTCGACGTACGCGTGCTGGTCGTTGAGTGCGGTGATCGTCAGCTCTCGCGCTGGTCGGTTGGATCCGTCGCGTCGGCGCCACAGGACTATGGGAAAGCCTGCGTCGGAACCGACATCGCGGCGGCCGAAGCCCAGGATCACCCGTCCGGGTTCAGGTATTGAGAGCACTACGCCCCAGACCTCTGCGGCTCCCTGCAGAGTTCGCGGACCGTCAGCCCACGGCGAAGTCTGGGCATAGAGACCGTGATCGTGAGTGATGTAGCAACCGCTGCGCAGCACGACGCGTACACCGTTGTCGAGTGCCCACCGGCCGGCCAGCTCGCGTACAACCAGATCGTGAAACGCACTGCCGCCGAAAGTGACCAGTGGCCGGGGAGCCTTCGCGGAGTTGTTCTCGAACAGGTTCTCGGCAACACAGATTTCCGTGAAAACCCGCGCGGATTTGAGATACGAATCGACGGAGATACGGCGGGCTGCTACCGAGGCTCCTGGCATCATGCCCTCGAACCCCTCGACTCCGGTGAGAATCAACGAAGGTGCCTGCGATGCTGCGCGTGCGACGTCGAGTGCCTGCTCGACAGTGCGAGCGCCCGCGCGTCCGCTGTCGTAGCCGAGTTCGACGAGAACCCGGATACGGCTGGCCGGTGAGACTTTCGCGATCAACTGTTCCATCAGGCGGACGCTCTCGACCGAGTCCACGAGGGTGGTGACGAAGAAATCGGGGTCGGTGGCCTGGGCGTCGCAGATCCACCGAATGCCGGCGGGATCGAGCACCTGACTGGCGATGATGATGGTGTCCACACCGAACTCACGCAGAATGCGTGCCTGCGCAACGGTTGCCGCCGTCATCGCCCAAGCCCCGGCGTCGAGTTGCCGACGAACCAGTTCGGGGCTCATCGTCGTCTTCGCGTGGGGCGCCAGATCCACATCGTGATCGGAGCAGAACTGCGCCATGAGGTCGACATTGTGCGCGATCGCTGCACGATCGAGTGTCATCACGGGTAGCAGGAGGTTGCCGTCGAGCGCAGAGATCCCCAGCGGCTCCAGGTCGGAGCCGTCGCGACCTTCGAGGTCGGTGCCGAATGCCTTGTGCTGCCAACCGATCGGGGGGTTCGCGAAATCCGTCATGGTATCGATTGTGCCGTTGATTGCAGACGATGTGTTCATGTGTGGTGACTTTCTGTCAGAACTATGCAGGTCAGAACGAGATCCGGCTATGAGCGGCGTACCGGGCGACCGGGCAACGCGTCCTGGACCACGGCACCGCCTTCGACGACGGGTACGCCGCCGACCAGCACGCGACTGATTCCGGTGGAGGGACGGGTGCCGTCGATGTAGGTGGCGTTGTCGGTGATTCGCTCGGGGTCGAAAACGAGGATGTCCGCGTCGCTACCGGGGCTGATCCGACCTTTCGTCGCCATCGAGGGAACCGACTCCTCCAGAATCTGCGCGGGGATCAACGAGCAGCGCGCGATGATCTCCGACAGCGACAGCAGTTGACGCTCGCGGTACAGCGTACGAATCGCACGTGCATAGGTGCCGGCGCCGCGGGGATGGCCGAGCGCCTTCTCCGGCAGTGGCCACTGCAACGCATCGGCAGCGGTGCGGCCTGGCCAGGTCAGTGGCATCGCGTCGCTCGCGATGGCGGCACGGTCGAAAGTCATCGCTCGTTCGAGGAACTCGCGCTGCACGGTGTCGTTCTCGTCGAGGAACTCCACCAACACCAGTCCGCCGGGGTCCGTTGCCCGAAGATGTTCCAGCTGCTTGCGGTCCGCGATACGTTCACCGGTGGGCACGAAAGTCAGCGATCGGGGTGTCAGATTCATCAGATGCAGCTTGTCTGGATCGAGAAACGCAGCTCCGACGGCCGTCGAGCCTGACCCGTACGGATACGCCTCTGTCGTGACGCGAGATCCGGCTGCCTGGACCTGAGCCACCACGGACAGTGCATGGTCGACGTGCATTCCCGAGGTGCTGTTGACGTGGCAGTAGTGCATGTGCGCGCCGGTTTCGGCTGCTGCACGGGCGATTTCGACGGCGCCGTCCACCGGGCTCGACGGGTCGGCCGAAATGAGTGGGCGCGCATGGGTGTAAGTGGGAACACCGGCTCGGGCCGCGAGATCCGCCACCTGCAGGTACTCGGCCGGATCGGATTTCGGGGCGTACCCGACCACCACGCCGATGCCGAGAGCGCCTGCAGCCAGATCGTTTTCGAGGAGTTCGAGAATGTGTGCACGCTGGGAGGCGGTCGGTTCTCCCTGCCAGCTCGGGGAACCGACATGGTGCAGGAGAGTCCTGATGTCGCCATCGGGATCGGCGCCCGAGAGTTCGATCATGCGGGCGTGCGCCCACGACGTCGCGTAGCCGTAGTTGATCGGGCGCCCCTCGGCACCGGCACGCGCATATGCCTTCGCAACAGGAATGACGCCTGCCTCCAGTTCGAGGGCCGTCGTCACTCCGTCCAACGCCTGAAGTCGCTGCTCGGCGATTTCCTGTCCGTGGCTGTGCAGGTCGATGAATCCGGGGCAGATCACCTGACCGGTCACGTCGATCGTCTGCCGAGCCTCGATCGCGTCGTGACCCCACGCCGAGACCTTGCCGTCGGTGATCGCGATGCCCCGAACCTCGTCGGTCCCCGATGCGGGATCGACGACGCGGCCGCCGGTGAACACGATGTCGTGGACCTGCATCAGCGCTGCACTCCTGTCGTTGGTCGAACCGCCTGGCCCGGCGAATGTCCCGATGGTTTCACGGCTCGGGTATCGGATTCTGGTGTGAACGTCCCAAATGGAGGCCGACTCACCGTTCGACCGGACAAGAAACGAATGCAGTCGAGTGTGAAGGTGAAAGCGAAGTTATCAATTCAGCCGATTGAGATCGATGGAGGACAGGAATGCACGTCTATATTTCGGTGGACATGGAGGGTATCGCGGGTATCGCGACGCTCGATCAGACGATCCGTGGCGGTGGCGGCTACCACCGTGCACAGATGCTCATGACCGCCGAGACCAATGCTGCGATCGCCGGTGCGTTCGACGCCGGTGCGACGAGCGTCCTGGTCAACGACAGCCACGGAACGATGGACAACCTGCTTCACGCCGATCTGGATCCACGGGCGCGCCTGATCTTCGGATCACCGAAGATGCAGTGCATGGCTGAAGGAATGACGTCGGATCACGACGTCGCCCTGTTTGTCGGCTATCACGCACCAGCTGGTGGACCCGGCGTCCTGGCGCACACGTTCTCGAGTTTGTTCGCCGACGTCCGCCTCGACGGCAAGTCCGTCTCCGAGACCGACGTCAACACCCTCTACGCTGCCACCCAGGGCGTTCCCGTCGGTCTCGTGACCGGTGACGACATCATCTGTGGCTTGGTGGACGCGGCCTCGCCGACAACCGAGACCGTCGAGGTCAAGAAGGCACACGGATGGTCGGCAACCAATTCGCTGCCGCCGTCGCTGGCGTGCGAGCAGATCCGAGCAGGCGCCGAGCGCGCAGTGCGCAAGGCCGACACGCTGAAGCCGGTCGAGCTGCGTGACGAGTGGACCCTCGAGATCGTTCACCCCACCACTACGGGAGCTGAACTCGCCGAGGCTGTTCCCGGCTCACGACGGATTTCGGATCGTACGATTTCGCACACACTCGGCAGCGTCGACGACATTCTCGGCCTGATCACTGTCAATGCTCGGCTTGCAGCCGCAGGCGTCTCGACGATCGTGGCAGTCGCCAATCGCACGTGATGAAGTAGCGACTCTATCGCGAAATGCCGCCGACGCCGTGTGCGTCGGCGGCATTTGTCATCTACTGGGGCAGAACATGTTCCGACCGACCAAACGTTGCTTCAGGTATTGGTGAAACGGACCAATGCGGTAGACGTGTTCGCTGTCACACTTCATCAGTCTTTTCAATGTTCTAGTCCATGCGGCACAAGGCAATTCGGGAGGCTTGATGAAGGCGGAACGCGTCACGGCGGAAGAATCATCGCGGGGGACCGGCGGTTCGGTTCGAAACATGTTGGACAACAGGTCGATTCGTCGCACAACCACCGTTACGGTGGGGCTGCTCAGTACTATCTGGTTGATCGACATGGTGGATCGCGTCATGATCGGGCTTGCGCTTCCGATGATCGGCGACGAATTCTCGCTCAGCAGTACGCAGTTGGGTGGTGTGGTTTCGGTCTTCGCGATCTTCTACATGCTCGGGCAGGTCCCCGGCGGAATGTTGGCCGACCGCTTCGGACCCAGGCCACTGTTGATCGTGGCGTTGATCCTGTGGTCGGTGTTCACCGCGTTGACAGGGTTCGCGTGGGGTCTCATCTCGCTGATGGTCATGCGTGCGATGTTCGGTATCAGCCAGGGGCTCTTTCCGGCGGCGTCGTTCAAGGCTTTGGCTGAGCGGACGCGTCCGAAAACCAGAGCGACCGCGATGGGTTTCATGCTCGGCGCCAACAACCTCGGCCCCGGCGTCGCACCGCTGATCATCGCGCCGGTCCTCATGGCCGTGGGGTGGCGTGACGCGTTCTGGCTGGTGGCCATCGTCGGCGCTGTGATCGGCACGGTGGTGTGGTTGGTGCTGCCGGCACCGTTGGACACGGAAATCTCGGAAGATCCGGAGGCTGCGCTGCAACCTCTGGCGAGCGAGCACTCTCGCGCCGCGGTGTTCAAGTCCGCGTCGGTGTGGAAGTTCGCAATTCTGTTCTGCCTGGCCAACATGTCCGCGTACGGTCTGATGACCTGGGTGCCGAGTTATCTGCTCAACGACAAGGGACTCTCGCTGATCGACACGGGAATCTTTGCCGCGATCCCTTTCATCGTCACGGCGCTGGCCACGATCGTGGGCGGGCGGTTGGTGGACAAGTACTTCCACGACCGGGCTCGGATTCTTCTGGTTCCGTGTATGGCCACGTCGGCAGTCCTGTTGTTCCTGATGACCACCGCTGACACCGTCGCGATGTTCACGTTCTACGAGACGTTGGCTCTAGGCATCAGCGGTCTGTGTTCGATGTCGATCTTCGCGATGCCGTTGCGGGCACTTCCTTCCGAATTCCTCGGTTCCGGAATGGGTTTGATCAACGGTTGTGGTCAGTTCGCCGGTTTCATCACCCCGCTCGTGATGGGATGGATGGTGGACCAGTTCTCGTACATGGCTGCATTCGGAGTCCTGGTCGGAGCGACGAGCGCTGCCGCATTGGTGGCCATGATCGTTCCGCAGACCCCGGCGAAATTCTGAGAAGGAGACTGAAGATGTCGGCAACGGACGGCACACGAAAGATCGAAGACGACGTCGTCACCGATTTTTCCGAGAAGATGAGTTACGGGGCCTACCTCGGACTCGATACCCTCCTGGATTCGCAGCATCCGGTGAGTGAGCCGGAACACCACGACGAACTCTTGTTCATCATTCAGCACCAGACCAGCGAGTTGTGGCTCAAGCTGTTTCTCCACGAGATACGGGCGGCCAGAGCAGCGATCGCTGCCGACGACATTCGGGTCGCATTCAAGCGGATCGCACGCGTCAAACACATCCAGGCCACTCTGACCGAACAGTGGTCCGTGTTGGCGACACTGACGCCGGCGGAGTATGCGGAGTTCAGGGGCGTTCTCGGCAACTCGTCGGGGTTCCAGTCGTACCAGTACCGCGCCGTGGAATTCGTGCTCGGAAACAAGAACGCCGGCATGCTGAAGGTGTTCGAATCGGATCCGTCCGCCCATCGATTGTTGGAGACCCTGCTCGGAGAGCCGACGCTGTACGACGAGTTCTGGCGGTACCTGTACAGGCAGGGTTACGACGTTCCGGCGTCGGCTCTCGAACGAGACGTCAGCGCGCCCTACGTGCGAAACGACGAGCTGATTCCGCTGGTCAAGGCAATCTACGAGAACGTCGAACAGCACTGGACGGCGTACGAGGCATTCGAGGAGTTGGTCGACCTCGAGGAGAGCTTTCAGCTGTGGCGGTTCCGGCATCTTCGGACCGTGCTGCGGGTGATCGGCATGAAGAAGGGGACCGGCGGTTCGAGTGGTGGTGCCGGGTTCCTGCAACGTGCGCTGGAGTTGAGCTTCTTTCCCGAGCTGTTTGCCGCCCGAACCGAGATCGGTACCTGACACACCTGCTTGATGAAACCCAGTTGCTTGTCACACCCAGCTGTTCGTGACACACGACGAATCCGAGCCCGAAGGACAGGAGTCTTGGACAAGATCCGACAGGGTCGCTTCGACCAAGCTTGACTGCGAAGTTGCAAGTCGGTGACAGGAGAGCGTCGGAGTGGACAAGAAATCAATGGTGGCGGACCTGGCGGCGCTGGTAACCGCCGAGTCGCCCAGTTCCGACCTCGGCGCAGTCGATGCATGTGCGGACGTGGTGGCCGACATCGGCGAACGCCATCTCGGAAGCGCCCCCGAACGTATCCATATCGACGGACGCCAGCACTTGCGTTGGTCGTTCGGCGCGGAGCCGAAGGTGATGCTCCTGGGCCATTTCGACACCGTCTGGCCGCTCGGAACGCTCGCGGAGTTGCCCTGGTCGGTCACCGACAACATCGCCACCGGACCCGGAGTCTTCGACATGAAGGCCGGCATCGTCCAGCTCTTCCATGCGCTCGCATCGCTTCCGTCGCTCGACGGGGTGGTCGTGCTCCTCAATTCCGACGAGGAAATCGGCTCCCCGACTTCGCGCGCACTGATCGAGGAGCAAGCCCGTCAGGTCGACGCTGTGCTGGTACTCGAGGCCGCCGCCGACGGCGCGGTGAAGACCGCGCGCAAGGGTATGTCGCTGTACTGCGTCGACATCGAGGGACGCGCTGCACACGCCGGACTGGAACCGGAGCGAGGTGTGAACGCCGTAGTTGAGCTCGCACATCAGATTCAGGCCGTGGTGGAGCTCGCGGACCCGGCGGCGGGAACGTCGGTGGTTCCGTCCGTGATCAGTGGCGGCACGACCACCAATACCGTTGCAGCGCAAGCGCAACTGTGGTGTGACGTTCGCATGTGGTCCGCGAAGGAGCAGGAACGCATCGACCGTTCGATCCGTGCACTGACACCGGCGTTGGCCGAAAGTCGAATTTCGGTGTCCGGAGGCCCCAACCGTGGACCACTGGAATCAGTGTCTTCGGAGAAGCTGTACTTTCTCGCTCACCAGGTCAGCAGTGAGAGCGGCTTGGGGATGCTTCGCGACTGCGCCGTCGGCGGTGCGTCGGACGGAAATTTCACTGCGGCAGTCGGAACTCCCACATTGGACGGCCTCGGTGCCGTCGGCGGTGGTGCCCACGCAGCGACAGAACACGTAGAGATAGATCAGATGATCCCGCGCGCCACCTTGTTGGCCGGTCTGGTGACTCGAATCCTGGAGGGAGGACTGTGACGATGACGTCGCCGAACAATGTCCAACGCAAGACCGTTCAACCATTCGGAGGTGTATCGCCTTCACGGATGCGGCAAGCAATCAGCCAGGCCGAGCAAGCCGCTCTGCTTGCATGTGTGACTATCGAAACCGTCACCGGGCATGCCGAGTTGGAACAGGTATTCGGTCTGTTCGAGAAGGTATGGCAACCGGAGAGCGGCAACCCTCCCGTCCATCGGGACATGATGAAAGCGCTCGCGCACTCCGGTAACTACGTCGCCGGCGCTTTTCGTGGCGGAGATCTGATCGGCGGCTCGGTTGCATTCTTCGAGGAACCGCAACATCGTTCGTTGCATTCACACATCACGGGGATCCTGCCGAACGTGCAGAACGGGCACATCGGCCTCGCGTTGAAACTGTTCCAGCGAGCGTGGGCACTGGAACGAGGAATTCTCCACGTGCGGTGGACTTTCGACCCGCTCGTCGCTCGCAATGCCTACTTCAACGTCTCGAAACTCGGTGCGTTCCCGATCCAGTATCTGCCGCGTTTCTACGCGCCGATGAACGACAGTCTCAACGGCGGCGCAGACAGCGACCGATTGCTGATCGACTGGGAAATCGGTAGCAGCAAGGTTTCCGACGTCGTCGCCGGTTCGGGAGAGGTCCCGACTCCCGAGTCGTTGGGAGCGAGCGAACTGTTGTCGATCTCCGAAGCCGGCCTGCCCGTGTTGAAGTCGACCAAGAATCGATTCGTCACGGTGGCTACACCGAATGACGTGTACACACTGCGTAAGTCGGACCCGGCGGCAGCGAACGACTGGCGCCTGGCAGTCCGCGAGACTCTCGGGGGTGTGCTCGCCGAGAACGGAGTGGTTCTCGCAGTCACCAGGACCGGAAAATATGTACTGGACCGTGCGCCGGGAACACAGGCAGGCAGGACAACAGCGGAGGTTACATCGTGAAGATCGACGGAGTTGAATTGCGCCGGGCAGCAATGCCGTTGAAGGCGCCGTTCCGAACCTCGTTCGGCACGGAGACCACCAAGGACGTGTTGTTCGTCAAGGTCGTCACCTCGGAGTCGGCGGGCTGGGGCGAGTGCGTTGCGATGTCCGAGCCTCGCTACTGCTCCGAATACACGGACGGCGCCGCCGAAGTCCTTCGTAAGTTCCTGATTCCGTCTCTGGGCGAACTCACCGATCCCGACGTGCACGCACTGAGCGCGACGATGGAACAGTTCGCCGGACACCCCATGGCCAAAGCGGCACTGGAAACCGCATTTCTCGACGCCGAGTTACGGGCCGCCGGGACGAGCATGTCTTCGTACCTGGGTGCAGTAGTCGATCGCGTACCTGCGGGTGTTTCGGTGGGTATCAAGAATTCGATCGACGAACTGCTCGAAGAGGTGGGCGGGTTCCTCGAGGCCGGATACCTGCGCATCAAACTGAAGATCGAACCGGGCTGGGACATCGAGCCGGTTCGCGCAGTCCGCGAGAGGTTCGGCGACGACGTACTCCTCCAGGTCGACGCGAACACGGCGTACACCCTGGCTGACGCGCGCCATCTCCAGCGGCTCGACGACTTCGACCTCCTGCTGATCGAGCAGCCGCTTCCCGAAGAGGAACTGCGTGGCCACGCCAGGCTGGCCGAGATGATGCGGACGCCGGTCTGCCTCGACGAGTCGATCACCTCCGCGAAGGTCACCGCCGACGCTCTGGCAATCGGTGCGTGCAGCGTGGTGAACATCAAACCGGGACGTGTGGGCGGTTATCTGGAATCGCGTCGTATCCACGACGTCTGCAAGGCCAACGGAATTGCCGTGTGGTGCGGCGGAATGCTCGAGACCGGAATCGGCAGGGCTGCCAACGTCGCTCTTGCCGCGCTCCCCGGATTTGTCCTACCAGGCGATACGTCGGCTTCCGACCGGTACTTCGCCGAAGACATCACCGAGCCGTTCGTACTCGACAACGGTTACGTGAAGGTTCCGGAAGGGCCGGGCATCGGCGTCGAACCGATCCCTGACCTGCTCGAAGCAATCACCACATCGGTCGAATGGATCGGCATGGATCGGCTTTGACGAATCACTATGACACACTTCGTTCACAGGACGAAGGAGTGATAGACGTGGGCACCGTACGACCTCGCATCAGTTTGGTGCGGCTTCTCGAAGACGTGGGAACTACGGTGCTGAACCCGGTTGTCGGCGACCCGGAGGCGGTCCAGGAGATCGCCTCGGTGGTCATTCACGACCCCGACGACGACTCACCCTCGACACCGGACTCCATGGTGCTGCTCGTCGGCATCACCGGAGGCGAACGTATCGCGGAGTCCGTGGCCGGCCTGGCCGAGCGCGGAGTACGCGTGGTGGTCGCGCGAGTGACCACCGAGGTCAGCGATGCCGACCGTGAATCCATCATCTCCTCCGGCGTTGTCGTATTGACCTTGGCGCGTGGAGTTTCGTGGGTTCAGCTCACAAGCCTGCTTCATTCGGTGCTCTCGGCACGGAACGAAGTCGGGCACATCCACTCGCGCGGAGGTGGACCGGCCGGCGATCTGTTCGCTTTCGCCAACGCCGTCAGCGCACTTCTGGATGCGCCGATCACGATCGAGGACCGAAGCTCACGGGTCATCGCCTTCTCCGGACGTCAGGAAGAAGGTGACGGTCCACGTATCGCGACCGTTCTGGAGCGCCAAGTTCCTGACCAGTACATTCGAGTGCTCGAAGAAGCGGGAGTCTTCGACCGGCTCTATCGCAGCGATGATCCGGTGTGGGTTTCGGCCGAGACCCTCGGTACAAAAATGGGTCGTATCGCCGTGTCCATCCGAGCCGGCGACGAGTTCCTCGGCTCCATGTGGGTGGCAACCGGTGAGCCGATGTCCGAGGACCGGATGCGTGCACTGCGCGATTCGGCCGGGTTGATTGCACTGCAGATGTTGCGGTTGCGCGGCGGCGCCGACGCCGAGCGTCGACTGCGCGCAGACCTGATCGCAACCCTTCTCGACGGTGGATCCGGCGCGGTCGACGCGATGAATCGCCTCGGCCTCGGGACCGGTCCCGCACTCGTGATGGCATTGGGCCGCAGGTCTTTCGAAGGATCGTCGAAGCCGGACGACGCAGCCCATGTGGTGCGGCTGACCGACGCTCTGGCCATGCACCTGGGCGCTGTCCATTCGCAGTCGGCTGCGGCTCTGGTCAACGGAACCGGCTACGCGGTGCTGTCGGTGCGAGGGCATTCCCCGGCAGAAGCCGAGCTACAGGCGTTCCGTGTGGCCTCGGACTTCCTGGACCGAACCGGAGCGTCCGGCGACACGATCATCGGGATCGGCCGGGTCGTGACCAGACCGGCGCAGCTGAGCCGATCGAAGCGCGACGCCGAACATGCCCTCGAAGTGTTGTTGGCGGGACGAGCGTCGGGCAGCGTCGCCACCTTCAGCAGCGTCCACGTCGATGCCATCCTGTTGGAGATCGCGTCGGAAGCTGCAGCCGAAGGGTTCTCGGACCTCGGACCCATCGAGGCGATCGCCAGCCACGACGCAGCTCATGCGACCTCGTTCGTCGACACCCTCGATGCGTGGCTCAACGCCTTCGGTGACGTCGGTGACGCCGCGGCGTCATTGCACGTACACCCCAACACCTTTCGGTATCGTCTCAGCAAGTTGAAGGGTATGGCCGCGTTGGACCTGGACGATCCCAACGTCCGCTTCCGGTTGATGGTGCATCTTCGTCTGCGCGGTCCACGCTAGCTCGAAAGCCGAAAAATGCGGGTCGCACTGATTTCTCAGCGTGACCCGCATTCTTCGTCAGTGGGTTCAGATCAGCTGTTGTTGCGAAGTGCTTCGACAGCGATGCGGCCGACGGTTCCGATGGAGGCGTCGATCTTCGGGGCGCGGTGGGTGAGCTCGTGGGACTTGGTGAAGACACCGACGGCGTAACGCTTGCCGTCCGGGTACGCCACGACGCCGGCTTCGTTTCGTACCAATCCCAGCGTTCCGGTCTTGGCGGCGACAGTGACCTCGTCGGGGAAACCGGACGAAAGGCGGTGCGGCCAGACCTGCTTGCTCATGATGGTTCGGACTTCTTCACAGGCCGATGCGGGGCCGGCTTCGTCCCTCCAGATTGCAGCCAGCAACATTGTGATCTCACGAGGAGTGCTGGAGTTGGAGCGGGCCGGATCCATGACGGAAATTGTCCGAAGAATTTCGATGGGCGGCATTTCCAGCAAGGTGCCCTTGTCGACACCGAGGTCGTCGTAGACCGATTTGAACAGACCACGGCAGTCACGGACCAAGTTGGTCTTCTCCAAACCGAGCCCGCGCAGCGTTGCGACGATGTTGTCGAGTCCGAGGCGTTCGTACAAGAAATCCGTGGCGGCGTTGTCACTGAAGCTCATCATGAGCAGAGCGAGATCTCGCCAGCTTGCGGTCACGTCGTCGGCGCAGCCGCCGATACCGATGCCGCCGGAGCGGAACTCGGCGGTCACCGTGGCGTGCTCGGTCGGATCAAGGGTGCCGGCCGCAACTTCACGGGCGTACTGGAGTACAACAGGAATCTTGAAAACGGAGGCGAGGATGACACCTTCGTCAGCGCCGTAGCCGAACTCTTCGCCGGAATCGATGTCGCGTGCGTGGACGAACGCATCGGTCTTCGCTTCGGCGAGTACAGCAGCGATCTCCTGCTGTGCGCTCTCAACGTACGTGGCGGTTTCGGTCATTCGAGAAGCCCTTTCGTCGGTATCCGTATATCTGGGTTATTCGTGGATCTGACGATAGTGAGTCGACGACGGGGGGTCTTGTACGAATCGACGAAGGTTGGCGCACGGTTCGGTGCTGATACGCCGAATCAACCGATTGTCAGGGTGTTCCGGGGGTCAGGGTGTTCCGGGGGTCAGGACGCATAAGTTTCGAGGCGACGTCCGACCAGTTCGGCGACGTCGGTCCGACGCTTGTCCGAGACCACGCCTGCCAACAGGATGGTGAACAATTCGTCGATACGGTCGTTCAAATCGCTTCGTCTGGTGAGCACGTTCGAAACCAGTTGAACGCCGGTGAATGCCGAGATCGCCACGCGACCCACCGATTCCGGCTCCACGTCGTCGCGGATGTCGCCTTCGAGCTTCGCGGCCTCGGCCAGTTTTCGAAGCTCGCGGATCCACACGACGTACGGGCCTTGCGAACCGTCGGCAGAGGCCAATTCGAGGGTAAGTCGGACTCCCGCACGAACAATCGGGTCCGCGACGAGTTGGCGGCCCATCTCGTGGCACACCATGACGAGCTGCTCCAGTGCCGGTGCGCCCGTGGCTGCAACTGCGGTGAAGGCAGTGATCGACATCTGGTGCTGTTCTTCGATGACCGCCTGAGCCAATTCGTCTTTGGACGAGAAGTGGAAATAGACCGCGCCCTTGGTCATCTGCGCCGCGGACACGATGTCATTCATGCTCGTGCTGCCGTACCCCGTGACTTCGAACCGATCAGCAGCGCCTTGAAGAATCTGTCGGCGACTGATCTTGGCACGTTCCTGCATTGCTCCCTTGTCCTCCGACTGTTAACACGTGAACCAGTTTTAGGGCCCTAGGTCCCGGACCAGCGCCCCACGGTAGCAGCGAATCTCGTGCTCGCGCGACAGCGCGAAACGGACTGTTCGGTGTGCAATCGCAGGTCACGGTCGGTAGGAGTGACAAATGCGACCGCCGCAACCTCCGTTGGAGGCTGCGGCGGGGAGTCCAGTTATCGGCCAGCGAAATTCGGTCGAAGGTACGCGATCAACGAGTCGAGACAGTTGACTCGAAGCCGAGGTCGCGTAGCGCCGACTTGAGTTTGGTCTGCGCCTCGTCGAGAGATTCGGGTGACGGCGAAGTATCGGCGCCACTGATGTCGAAGTTCCCCATGTCGTATGCGGGGAAGACGTGAACGTGAAGATGCGGAACTTCCAGACCTGCGATGAGGAGACCCGCCCGAGGCGCGTCGAACGCCTTCCTCACAGCCTGACCCAGGGTGCGGGCAACCGCGGTGACCTTGGCAAAGAGTTCAGGATCCACGTCCTGCCACTGATCGACCTCGGCTCGCGGTACCACGAGTACGTGGCCCTGCGTTACCGGCGCAATGGTCAGGAACGCGACAACGTCGTCGTCCTCCCACACGAAACGTCCTGGTAGATCTCCGTTGATGATGGCGCTGAAGACTGAAGGCATACCCCGAGATTAGCCCGCGTCCGGTTGCCAGGAAACTCCCAGGCTGGACGCAGGTTCGTCGGAGCCGGCCCGACAAATCTAGGACGCATGACGACAGAAGCCATGCAGACCGCGGGCAGCACGGACGCAGGGGAGCTTTCCGCGACGACTGTAGTGCTGGACGTGGTCGTCCCGGTATACAACGAAGAGGCCGGCCTGGAGACGTGCGTGCGGCGCCTGCGCCGGCATTTACGCACACAGGTGCCATTCTCTGCACGAATTACCATCGCGGACAACGCCAGTGTCGACGGCACGTTGGCACTCGCACGTTCCCTCGCCGAAGAATTCGACGACGTCCGGGTCGTCCACCTGGATGCGAAGGGCCGTGGTCGAGCACTGCGGCAGGTGTGGAGCGACTCCGATGCCGACGTGGTCGCGTACATGGACGTCGACCTCTCCACCGATCTCAATGCCCTGATGCCGTTGATTGCTCCGCTGCTCTCCGGCCACTCGGACATCGCCATCGGTTCCCGGTTGGCACGTTCGTCGCGCGTGGTACGTGGCCCCAAGCGTGAGTTCATCTCACGTAGCTACAACCTCATCCTCCGAAGCGCACTGCATGCTCGCTTCTCCGACGCCCAGTGCGGGTTCAAAGCCATGCGAGTCGATGTTGCGCGGCAACTACTTCCGCTGGTGGAGGACACCGGGTGGTTCTTCGACACCGAATTGCTTGTGCTGGCCGAGCGAGCGGGCATGAGGATTCACGAGGTCCCCGTCGACTGGGTGGACGATCCGGACAGTCGGGTGGACATCATTGCCACCGCAGTTGCCGACCTCAAAGGTGTGGTCCGCGTCGGGCGAGCACTGTCGACCGGTTCCCTTCCCTTGGCTGAGCTCAGGGCGAGTTTCGGACGTGAACCACTGGTTCCCGGAGTCCCTCGAGGAATGGTCGGGCAGCTCTCGCGCTTTGCCGTGGTGGGAGTCATTTCGACACTCGCGTACGCACTGCTCTACCTCGCACTGCACTCGGTAATGGGGGCGCAGTGGGCCAACGCCGTCGCATTGCTGGTGACCGCGGTATTCAACACCGCCGCCAATCGAGCTTTCACCTTCGGGATCCGCGGGTCGGAAGGATCCGCCCGTCACCAGATGCAGGGGCTGCTCGTGTTCGGGTTCGGTCTGCTGCTCACCAGCGGATCGTTGTTCGTTCTCGACGTCATGGCGCCCGACGCGTCCAAGCACGTGGAGCTTGCCGTACTCGTCATTGCCAATCTTGTTGCCACAGTGAGCCGATTCGTCGGGCTGCGCTGGGTTTTTCGCACTGCACAATCCGTAGGAGCCAATCGATGACCGCCACTGCAGAGACACTCGCCGCGCCGCTGCCTGCGCCGGAACCGCAGCGTCAGGTGCGCTGGGAACCGTGGGCGCTCGGAGTGTTGTTGGTGGGCACCGGAGTCGCCTACATCTGGGGCCTGGGCGCGTCCGGATGGGCCAACTCGTTCTATGCTGCTGCGGTCCAGGCAGGTTCGGTGTCGTGGAAGGCCTTCTTCTTCGGTTCGTCGGATGCTGCCAACTCGATCACCGTCGACAAGCCGCCGATGTCCCTATGGTTGATGTCGCTGTCGGTTCGCATCTTCGGACTCAATTCCTGGGCGATGTTGGTGCCGCAGGCACTCCTCGGGGTCGGATCGGTTGCGCTGTTGTGGGGAACGGTTCGACGGTATTTCGGTGCGGCCGCCGGCCTCCTCGCCGGCTTGGTACTTGCGCTCACACCCGTAGCGGCGCTGATGTTCCGGTTCAACAACCCGGATGCCCTGCTGGTGCTCCTGATGATCGCAGCAGTGTGGGCGATGATGCGCGCCGTGCAGGACGGTCGCACCCGCTGGCTGGTGTTGGTCGGTATCTTCTGCGGATTCGGTTTCCTGACAAAGCAATTACAGGTCATGTTGGTAGTTCCACCGCTGGCGCTCACCTATCTGATCGCCGGACCGCCGAAACTGGGTAAGCGCGTACTCCAACTGTTCGCGGCACTGGGCGGACTGATCGTCTCCGCCGGATGGTGGTTGGCAATCGTCGAACTGTGGCCGGCCGACTCACGTCCGTGGATCGGTGGTTCGCAGAACAATTCGATTCTCGAACTGACATTCGGCTACAACGGGCTCGGACGCTTGAGCGGCAACGAGACCGGAAGCGTCGGCGGCGGCGGAATGCGCGGTGCTGGTGATGCTGCGGCCGGTGCTGCTGCGGGAGGCTTCCCCGGAATGGGCGAGGCCGCAGGCGGTATGGCAGCGGGAGGCATGGCACCAGGTGGTGGCGCCGGTGGCGGTATGTGGGGGAGTACCGGCATTACCCGACTGTTCGAATCTGCCCAGGGCGGACAGATTGCCTGGTTGATTCCTGCTGCACTGATACTTCTGGTGGCTGGAATCGTGCTGCGAGGCAGGGCTCCCCGCGCTGACACACAGCGCGCGTCATTCATCGTCTGGGGACTGTGGCTGTTGGTGACCGGATTGACCTTCAGTTTCATGGCGGGAATCTTCCACGCTTACTACACCGTTGCGCTGGCGCCGGCGATCGCCGCACTGATCGGTTCAGGATCCGTATTCGCTTGGCGTCATCGTGACGTCCTCTGGGTTCGCCTCGTTCTGGCAGTGTCGTTGGCGGCAACCGTCGCAATGGCGTGGGTACTGCTCGGACGCTCGCCTTCGTTCGTACCGTGGCTTCACTGGGCGATTCTGGTCGTCGGGATCGTCACTGCCGTGGCAGTGCTGATTCCTGCAGTGACGCGAGGTCGATTGGCTGTGGCAGTGATCCTCGCGGCGATCTTCACCGGTCTGGCGGGTCCGACTGCGTACGCGATCGACACGATCAACACTCCGCATACCGGTTCCATAGTTTCGGCCGGACCGAGCGTCGAAGGTGGAATGGGCGGGCCCGGCGGTGGCCGCGGAGGATTCGGAGGATTTGGCGGCATGGCTGACGGCGGTAACCGTCGGACTGACGGGGCAGGGACCGGAACGCCGGGAACGCCCCCTGCCGGAATGGGTCAGACGCCCGGTGGTGCAACAGCTCCGGGTACCACCACATCGACCACCGACGGAACGCGGGGCGCAATGGGCGGCGGCGCCGCCGGTGGTTTGCTTCAGGGCAGCACACCGGGAGCCGCGGTCGTGTCCACACTCGAAGAGAACTCCGACCAGTTCACGTGGGTAGCCGCGGCAATCGGGTCCAACAGCGCATCGGGCTATCAGCTTGCGACGCAGTCACCGGTCATGGCTATCGGAGGGTTCAACGGGAGTGATCCGTCCCCGACGCTCGCGCAGTTCCAGCAGTACGTGTCAGAGGGCAAGATTCACTTCTTCATCGCCGGCGGTGGGATGGGTGGCGGTATGAACGCCGAAGGTACCGCTACCGCGATCTCGACGTGGGTGACCGAAAACTTCACCGCCACAACGGTGGACGGAGTAACCCTCTACGACTTGACGGTTGGGGGCTGACCAACATGAACGCACGCCAGGTCCGCATCGGAGGTGCTCCCCCCGATGCGGACCTGGCGTGAAGTTATATGCCTGAGGTTCGTCCTCAGGTTTTGAAGGTGGTGTTCGCCGGCCGAGGGTGCTGCCCGGCGTCGATCGAGGGTGGTGGGATGAACCACGGTTTGTTGTCAACCCCGATGCGGATCACCCACTTCCCGACGAACCCGGCTTTTCGGTGCATCAATCGATGATGTGAACGGCACAGCAGGACAAGGTTGTTCATCACGGTCGGGCCGCCGTTGGCCCAGTGCCGGATGTGGTGCGCGTCGGTCCAGGCGGGCACGCATGTGCAGCCGGGGAATGCGCAGCCTTTGTCTCGGGCGATCAGGGCCACTCGCTGTTCGGCGGACACTAATCGCTTGCCGGGTTTCGCATCGAGCGGTGCGCCGTGGTCGTCGAGCAGAACAGTGGACAGGAAACAATCACACCCGAGGAGCCTGGTCTGCGACACGGACAGTGGTCCGAGCCAGGGCATGTGCCCGACATCAAGATCCGACACAGCCACTCCACCACCATCGGGCGAGGATGCGGCGGCGCAGTCCCGATGCTCAGCCAGATCACGCGCGTTGATGTGCACGTTCACATGCGGACGCTGCCCACCATCGAAACCGGTCTTCGCGCAATCCAGATAACGCCGAATCAGTTCGGTAAACCCATCCGCCGTGCGTTTCGCCGCCGACCGAGAATCCGGCGTTCCATCCGGTGCCGGGGTGGGCATCGTCAGATTCGACAGGGCGGAGAGCAGCATTTCACCGGTGAGAGCGTCGAAATCGCCGCGCACCACCACCCGACCATTCAACGTCGACGCGATCCGCAACTCGTTCCGATCCACATCCTCGGCGGGTGGAATCTCATCGGACTCGAAGATTCGCTCCAAGGTCGCGATAACACTCCGCACCTTCGTGGTCGTCGCCTCCACTCCGGAAGCGGCAGCCAACAACAAATCGATGCACTTCGGTAGCGCTTCGTCAGGCATGCCCTTTGGTGGTGATTCGCAGAACGCCACGATCAACACGGCATGATCGAAGGAGCAGTCCCCGTCATCGAATCGGGCCGCCACTGCCGGAAACGGGCGTAGCGCTGCACCGAGGGCGGCGATCTTCTTCCCGTCCCGGATTTGCAGCATCGTGTTTGCCGCCAACCAGCACCCCACCCCGCGGCTGGCGATCACCTGATCATCCGGCCGCATCGAGAGTTCGTCCACCACCGCCACACGCACAGCTTCGAGACGAAGAATCTCCGCACTCGCCTCGATAGCAGCGGTACGTAACTCCGCAGCAGACAGCTGCCACAGTCGTCCGCGCAACCCCACCGCAGAACCCGAAACCACTTCCGACAGATAGACACTCATTGAATCCCCCGATCCCCACCCAAAATAATACTCGAACACGCGTTCGAGTCAAGGGTCAATTTTGTTGGGCTGGGGTGTGTTGCCCGAGGTGGCAGATGAGACTGGTATGGCCGTGCGTTCTCGGGTCGATGAGAGAATGAAGCGTGCCTGATCGACCTGAGATTGTCTGTATTTGCGGCTCTGTGCGATTCGCTGAAGAGATGCGGGAGGCGAACCGCGACCTGACGTTCGCAGGCGTGATCGTCGTCGCGCCGGGTGAAGTAGACGAGGCGATCTCTGTCGAGCAGAAAACGCTGCTCGACGCGCTTCACCTGCGCAAGATCGACCTGGCTGATCGGGTGCTGGTCGTCAACCCACGCGGATACATTGGCGAGTCCACGCGCCGAGAGATCGCGTACGCGCGCGCCACCGGCAAACCAGTGTCGTTCACGGCGCCGTTTGATCAGTAAGCGCCTCGTTGGTGCAGGCGGCAAGGAAGATCCCAGGCAGAGTTGCGAGTGTTGCAGGAGAGTCGGTGGAGCGCGCTCCCGTCCGGAACCGCCACGCAGTCGGTTCGAACACCGTGCGCCGATCTACGGGCGGTTGACCGGTCGCCTTCACCTTCGGGAGCAACGGACCGATCACCTCCCACGCCTCATCCGAAATCGCATCACGCAAAACGCCTAAACACTCGCCCGTGAACTACCGGATCAGGATTGGCAACACGCTCTAAGCGCGAATGCCGTCGAGGTCGTGGACCACGTCGCAGCAGGCGCCGAGCAATTCGCGATCATGGCTGATGAGTAATACGCCGACGCCGGTTTCGGTGGCGCGACTCTCGATCAACCGAATGAGCGCGGCCGTCGTGGCGGCGTCGAGCATCGCCGTCACCTCGTCACAGATGAGGTATTTCGGTTGTTGCGCCAGCGATCTCGCTAGACAGGCGCGCTGCAGTTGGCCGTCGCTCACCTGGTGGGGTCTACGGGACAAGAGATCGGGAGTGAGGCCCACTTCTGCTGCCAGTGCGACCACATCGATTGTCCTACCGGCAATATCGCCGGGTTGACCGATGATCGAGGCGAGCGTCTGCCGAGGGTCGGTCGATGCGCGAGGTGACTGAAACAGCATGGACACCGTCCCGCGCAGTGCCGCGGGTACCGAGAATTTGGTACCCACGACGGGTGATCCGTCGATTCGCACCTCACCTGACCACGGTGCATCCAACGAGGCGAGAATCCTTGCAAGTGTTGATTTTCCGGTGCCAGAAGGCCCGGTCAGGCCGATCAGCCTTCCCGGCGGAATTTCGAGCGAGACGTTCTCGAGCACCGGTCGGTTCCGGTGGTAACCGCTGGTAATTCCCAGAGCTTGCAAACTCATGTCAGCCCACCTTCCGCAGCGTTCGGTACGTGCGGTCACCCAGTGTGACCAGTTCGGTCGGGCCACCGGATTGTTTCGACTCCGGGCGTCGTAGGTGATAGACGCAGTCGTCGGGGAGATCGGTGAGTTGCGGTGGTGATCCGGGCATGGGATTCAAGCCTCGGGATGGCAAGGCGCCGAGCAGGTCTCGGGTGTAGTCGTGAAGCGGATCTTGGAACACCAGAGCCGCCGGACCGGTTTCCATGATGCGTGATGCGTACATGACGGCAAGTCGATCCGCGACATCGCTGCGGGTGAGTGATGCAAGGTCATGGGTGATGAGCAGGACAGCCGCCCCGGAGTCAGCGCACTCTCGAAGTAATCCCATGACGTGGTCGGTGAGTTCGCGGTCGAGGTTGGCGGTGGGTTCGTCTGCGACGATCACCGATGGATTCCCGGCCAGCGCACCGGCAATGGCAACGCGTTGCGCCATGCCGCCCGACAGTTCGTGCGGGTAACAGTCCAGGGCCGACGGTTCGAGTCCGACGCGAAGTGCCAAGGCGTCGCAAGTGTGGTCGCTGCCGAGTGCGTCGATCGTCTCCTGTAGCTGCGATCGCGCAGTCCGGACGGGGGTGAGATGTGTTGCGGCGGATTGTGGAACGAGAGCCACGTGCCGCCCACGGAACGCGGTGCCGGAGAAGACGTCGATCTCGAGGTCCGCTGTATCGACGGTGACCGTTCCGGTTCGAGAAGCATTCGGCGGCAACATGTTCATGACCGAGGTGGCGATGATCGACTTGCCACACCCGGATTCCCCGACAAGTGCGGTCACCGTGCCGGCTGGAACGTCGAGGTCGATGTCGCTCGCAGCGTGGACTACGGATCCTCCGGGCAAAGGGATCCTGACGGTGAGGGATTTGATGCGTAGGCCGCGTTTCACAGTCGTAGCTCCGAAGGTCGAGGGGGCGTGAGCATCGACCGCAGGGCCGAACCGGCAACTGCAACAGCGACGGTGGCGATCACGAGGACTGCGGCGGGGAATGCAAGCGTCCACCAACCGCCGAGGAGTAGAGAACTGCGTGCCTCTTCAAGGAGCGTCCCGAGACTGGGTTTGTGCGGGGGAAGACCGAAACCCAGGAAGGACAATGTTGATTCGTGCCAGACGGCATGGGGCAGCAGGAGAACGACTGCGATCAAGGCCTGTGGCGCGGTCGCCGGCACGAGGCGGCGCATGATCACGTGACGTCGACTTGCTCCCGCGAGAATGGCGGCGTCGATGTAGGGACGCTCGCGCAGACTCAAGATCTCTGAGCGGATGATCCGGGCCACTTGGGTCCAGTGGGTCAGTGCGATCGAAAGCACGATGGCGGCAATGCTTCCACGGAACATCGCGACGATGACGATGCCGAGCAACAGGTGGGGGAGTGCGTTGACGGCATCGGTGCCGCGCATGACGAACCTGTCCACCCAGCCGCCGACCAGTCCGGCCGTAGTGCCGACGGCGACGCCGATCACCGTGGCGAGCAGCGCGCAGGCGAGTGCGATCAGAAGTGAGGTTCTGATGCCTGCAGCTATGCGCACGAATAGATCTCGGCCCGCCGAGTCGGTTCCGAACGGGTGATCGAACGACGGAGCCAGGCGAGCCGCCGAGAAGTCTGTGACTCGGTCGTCGACGTCGGCCAACCATGGGACCAACGCCGCGTACAGCGCAACGAGGATCAGCACGCCGAGGGCGATCTTGAAGCGTCGTTCAGCCATCGGTACCTACTCTCGGGTCGAGCACTGCAACCAGCACGTCGGCAAGCAGTGAGCCGAGCATGACCGTCAATGTCGTACCGACGGTGAGGAACGCGAGCAGTGCCATGTCTAGGTCTCGCGCAGACGACACGATGGCGCCGGCGATCCCCGGCCAACTGAACACCTCTTCCACCAGCACTGCCCCGACTATCAGCTCGGGCAACCGCACGCCGACGATGTTGACGAAAGGTGCCAGTGATGTGGGCAGTATGTGGCGCTTCGTGATGGTCGGCGTCGGGATACCGCGTGCTACCGCGCCGGCGACAAATCCCTCACTTTTCGAACCCACGACGGACTCTCGGACGGCAAGTAGGAGCCACGGCATTTGCGAAATGGCGAGCACCGTCACCGGTAGGACCAAGTGCCGGATCACCTGTCCCGGTGTGGGATCGGCGCCCCCGTCGGTCAGTCCGGCGACCGGGAGCCAGCCGAGAGTCAACGCGAAGAGCGCGATGGCACCCAGCGACAAGACAAACGGCGGAAGTCCTTGGACCACGACGCTCAGCCCGGACACGGTCTTGTCCAGGAATCCTCCACTGCGGATTCCGGCGAGAACACCGAGTGTCAGCGAGGCGAGAATCGCGATGAGGAGTGAGATCCCGACCAGCAGCAAGGTCCATGGCAGACGTTCGAAGATGACTTGGGAAACAGGCTGATTGAACGATCTGGAGATCCCGAGATCGCCGGTGAACACACCCTGGAGCCAATTCCAGTACGTGCTGTACCAGGGGTTGTCGAAACCCATCTGATCGGCGATCAACGCTTTGTCTGCGTCGCTTGTCGTCATGTATCGCGTGCCGAGGTAGCCGACCAGTGGATCGAACGGTGAGATCGCGGCGGCGGCAAAGAGTCCCGCGGACACCACGGCGATGACCGGCACGATGAACAACACCCGCCGACCGGCCATCGTGAGGATGGCCTTTCGGCGGGAGTTGTCACGGTGGCCCCGTGTCGGCCCCGCGTCTGGCCGAACGTCGACCGCTGTCATTGCCCTCGGGCCCACGTCTGCAGTGACCACCATGGACCCCAGGTCACACCGTGTGAGTGTGGTTCGAGTACCGGTCCGGACATCTGCCAGTCGGAATCCTTCGACACGTACGTATGGTCGAGGAACACGAGGATGACAAACCCGGGATCTTCGACGTACGCCTGCTGTACGTCGCGATACGCGGCATCACGCGTTGCCTGATCCAGGCTGCGGCGTCCTACTTCCAAGCCTGCGTCGACTGCTGGATTGGAGTAGTCGCTGGCGTTGTCGTAGATGCTGCCGACCCCGGGCGCGATGTACTTCGAGTTCAGCGCGTCGTACGCCTGTGTGTCGGGGTCGAAAGGTTCGTCGCCGCCACCGAGAAGCGTCGAATCCTGGTTGATGCGAGGGTCTATGCGGTCCCAGGAGAGTGCTTCGAGGTCCACCTCGATGCCGACAGCGAGAGCGTCGGAGGCAAATGCCTGAGCGAGATCGCGTCGAACGGTGTCGACGGAGTTGTACATGATCGTGAACTGTGCCCGCTGACCGTCTTTCGAACGGATTCCGTCGGCACCTTCGATCCAGCCCGCTTCGGTGAGTATTCGCTCGGCCTGGGTCGGGTCGTAGGCGAAGGTTGCGTTCGGGTTGTACGAATCGCCGTAGACCTCGGGGATCGGAGTGGCGGCGACGCGGCCGTGTCCGCCCAGGACGTTGTCGATCATCGACTGGCGATTGGCGGCGAGGTTGAGCGCCATCCGCACGGCTTTGTCGCCTGCCACGGGATTGTTCGTCGGGAGTGAGAGTCCGCGCCAGTCTGCTGACTGATGGGCCGTCACGGACATGTTGTCCTTGCCTGAGAACGTATTGGCAAGCAGTGGAGGGAGATTGGTTCCGTCGATCTCGCCGGACACCATACGTTGGGCGCGGGTGTTGTCGTCAGGAACGTAGAGGAGAGTGAGCTTCTTGATCTCCGGCGCACCGTCCCAGTAGTTCTCGTTCGCCTCGAAGACCGCTCGATCCGGTGAGAGGTCGACGAGTGTGTACGGACCCGTACCAACCGGTGCGGTGTTCAACGGCGATTCGGCGGCAAGCCCGGGTGTCACGAGGGATTCCGATGGAACCATGCCGATCAGCATCTTCGTCAGCAGCGGGGCATACGAGTAGGCGAGGCGGAACTCGACTGTGCTGTCGTCGACGGCCACGACGTCGCTGATCATGTCGTACGACGACCGCGCTTCGGAGGCGGAAGCGGGATCGAGGATCGCCTTGTACGTGGCAACCACGTCGGCGGCGTCGAAGGTCGACCCGTCGGAGAAGGTGACCCCGTCGCGGAGTTTGACCGTCCAGACTGTCGCGTCGGCGTTGGCCGTGGGCATCTCCGCGGCCAGAGATGGCTCGAATCCCGGCATACCGGTGCCTCCAGTGAGCCGGACGAGACCGTCGTACATCTTGGCCTCACCGGCAGCGCCGAACCCTGCGACCGGGTTGTAACCGCCCAGTTCGTAGCCGTCGGCCAAGACCAGGCCGTCGTTGTTGCCCGAGGAGTCGGTGCCAGTCGGGCTACTGCACGACGTGATCAGAAGTGCGCCGATTGCGGCGGTTGCGGTGAGCGTCAGAACGCCTGGTTTATGGAGTTTCACGGGTGTCCTTTCCTTGGTGGACAGGTGTCCGAAAACATCTGTTCACCTATTCAGGTATTCATATGATCTCATCTCGAAACGGATATTTCGCACAAAGGCCGAACGCTGGGACCTTGGCCCCGTCAGTGGCACTCCGAGAGCGCTGTTATCGCAGGCCGTAGTCTGTTCCCCGTGCGCGTACTAGTAATCGGCTCCGGAGCCCGTGAACATGCCCTCCTTCTCTCTCTTGCTCGCGATCCAGGTGTCACGGCCCTGATCTGCGCGCCTGGCAATGCCGGGATCGCAAAAATCGCCGAGCAGCACCCCGTCGACGTCGCTTCTGGTGACGCGGTTACCGCGCTGGCCCAGAAGGTCGAAGCCGACCTCGTCGTCATCGGACCCGAGGTTCCGCTGGTTCTCGGTGTTGCAGACGCGGTGCGCGCAGCAGGTATCGCCTGCTTCGGGCCTTCGGCCGACGCCGCCCGGATCGAGGGATCGAAGGCTTTCGCCAAGGACGTGATGGCTGTCGCCGGCGTCAAGACCGCTCACAGCGAGATCGTCGACAATCCGGCCAAGCTCGACGAAGCACTCGACCGCTTCGGTCCCAACTGGGTGGTCAAGGATGACGGGCTGGCCGCGGGCAAGGGCGTAGTCGTCACGACGGATCGTCTCGCCGCGCGCGATCATGCCGCTGAACTGCTCGAGACCGGGCACCCGGTTCTTCTCGAATCCTTCCTCGACGGTCCCGAAGTTTCGCTCTTCTGCCTCGTCGACGGTGAAACTGTGATCCCACTGCTCCCGGCTCAGGACCACAAGCGCGTCGGCGACGGAGACTCCGGACCCAACACCGGCGGCATGGGCGCGTACACACCCTTGCCGTGGCTGCCCGACGAGATGGTCACGCAGATCGTCGACGACGTCGTCAAGCCCGTCGCTGCCGAGTTGGTCGCACGCGGTAGCAGTTTCTCCGGCCTTCTCTACGCGGGTCTCGCGATCGGTGTCGACGGCCCGGCCGTCGTCGAATTCAACTGCCGATTCGGTGACCCCGAAACTCAGGCCGTGCTTGCTCTCCTCGAAACGCCGCTGGGCGGTCTACTCAATGCGGCATCGACTGGAACACTCGATTCGGTCGGTCCGTTGCAGTGGCGCGACGGTTCCGCTGTCACGGTCGTGATTGCTGCCGAGAACTACCCGGCGACCCCCCGCACCGGCGACGTGATCACCGGAGCCGACGCCGACGGAGTCCTGCATGCCGGTACCAAAAAGCGTGAAGACGGAGCCGTCGTCTCGGCCGGCGGGCGTGTGCTGAGTGTTGTCGGAGTGGGCAAGGATCTGACCGAAGCGCGTGACGACGCCTACGCAAAGATCGCCGACGTCAAGCTTCCCGGCGGTCATTTCCGCACGGACATCGGACTCGGCGCCGTCGAAGGGCGCATCTCTCTTCCCTGACTCGTTCTTTCGGAGGGCCGGTGAACTTTCTGTTCATCGGCCCTTTTCATGGAAAATCAACGGTTCCTCGAAGTTACCCACGAGTATGGACTTCTCGTTCGGTTTCTCCCGGTATATCTCAGCGCGGGGGTCACGGAAAGAGAAGGGCACACTTGAGCATTCGCGCTGGATCCAACGAACGGCACGCACGTACCAATTCCACGCTCTCGCGTAGAAACTTCTTGGCAGCAACAGGATTAGCTGTGGGCGCCGCTGCGCTCTCGTCCTCGTGGACTACGGCCGCCGCTGCGCCCAGGCGAGCATTGAGCGACGGAGACCGTGTCCCTGCGCTCGTGATCGGCAGCGGGTACGGCGGAGCCGTTGCGGCACTTCGGCTGACGCAGGCCGGCATCGACACACACATGGTCGAGATGGGGAAGTCGTGGACCACACCGGGGTCCGACGGCAAGGTCTTCTGCCCGATGCTCTCACCGGACGGACGTTCCTTCTGGCTCAGAGACCGTACAGTTCAACCGGTTTCACACTTCTCCGGCGGCTCGGTGGACAAGAACATCAGCCGCTACGTCGGCGTTCTCGACGCCGAGGACTTCGGCGGGATCAAGGTCTACCAAGGCCGAGGGGTCGGCGGCGGGTCGCTGGTCAACGGCGGCATGGCCGTCACACCCAAGCGCAACTACTTCGAAGAGATCCTGCCCGGGGTCGATTCCAACGAGATGTACTCGACGTACTTCCCGCGGGCCAACGCTGCGCTCGGAGTCAACAACATCGACCCGGCCTGGTTCGAGTCGACCGAGTACTACAAGTTCGCACGAACCGGGCGAAAGACCGCTGAGAGATCCGGTTACACAACAACATTCGTGCCGAATGTTTACGACTTCAACTACATGAAGCAGGAAGCTGCTGGTCAGGTCACCAAGTCTGCCCTGGTGAGTGAGGTCATCTACGGCAACAACGCGGGAAAGAAGTCTCTGGACAAGACGTACCTCGCGGCGGCATCCGCCACCGGCAAGCTCACGATCTCGGCGCTGCACGTCGTGACCTCGGTTGCGCCGGCCGCGACCGGTGGTGGATATCAAGTGGTGATGAACCAGATCAACGAGCAGGGCAACACCGTCGGCACCAAGACGGTGACCGCGGACAAGGTCTTCTTCGCGGCCGGCAGTATCGGTACCAGTAAGCTCCTGGTCGCGATGAAAGCACAAGGGCAGCTGGCGAATTTGCCGGGTGCGGTTGGGCAGGAATGGGGGCACAACGGCAACGTGATGGTGGGTCGCGCCAATCACATGTGGGACGCCACCGGCGCGAAGCAGTCGGCGATCCCCGTGATGGGTATCGACAACTGGGCTGACACATCCGCTCCTGTGTTCGCGGAAATCGCGCCCTTCCCAGCCGGTACCGAACTGTGGGTCAGCCTGTACTTGGCGATTGCCAAGAATCCGCAACGTGCTCAGTTCCAATTCAATTCGGCAACAGGCAAAGTCGGTTTGAATTGGCAGCGCTCGCAGAACCAGCCGTCGATCGACATGGCGAAGAAACTCTTCGACAAGATCAACAAGAAGGAAGGCACGATCTACCGGACCGACCTCTTCGGTCCGGTGCAGACGTGGGGCGACCAGTTGACGTACCACCCCCTCGGCGGTTGTGTGCTTGGCAAGGCGACCGACGGTTACGGTCGTCTGCCGGAGTACCCGGGACTGTATGTCATGGACGGATCCCTCGTTCCGGGCAATGTCGGAGTCAATCCGTTTGTCACCATCACCGCTCTGGCCGAACGGAATATCGAGAACATCATTGCGAACGACATGAACTAGAGCGGCGACTCGGGGTCAGGTGCGGTGGGATCAACTTCCTGCCGCACCTGCTCTGCGTGGGCAGCGGTTACAGTCACCTGGACAGACGACGGTCGATCCAGGGATGTAGACGTGAGGCGGACAAAATCCGAGGTCGACGGTGATTGGCTCCGGTGGGGCGTGCCGTCGAGCGACGAGCTGGTGGTATCCGAACACGAATTAGACGACGAGCCCGAAGATTTGGTCCTGTGGGGTGGTGCGTCGAGTGCTGATCAACCGGTGACATGGGAAACCCACGCGCACCGATCGAACGAGATTCTGTTCCCGCGTTCCGGCATTGTGGTTGTTCGCTCGGGCGCCCAGATGTGGACATTGTTGCCGGGACGAGGGCTGTGGATACCGGCACTGCATCGACACTCGGTGCGCGTTGCCGCGGGTGCGCAGTTCCTGACGGTGTATTGCGCTGTAGGGCAGGGGCCTTCGCTCGGTGATCGCCCGGTTGCGGTACACGGCACGCCGCTACTCTACGAGTTGTTTCTGCATCTGAGTGCTCGCGAGATGTCGGACGACGCGAGGCGCCGCGCCGAGCGAGTGTTCTTCGACCTCGTTGTTCCCGGCGACGAGCGCGGAGCGATGAAGATCCCCGATTCGGGCCCGGTCGGGCGGATTGCACGCGACCTGTTGTCCCATCCGGAGGACCCACGCAGTTTCGGAGACTGGGCGAACGAGATCGGCGTCAGCACCAGCACTTTGGCTCGTCGATTCAAGGTGGACACCGGCGTGAGTTTCGGTCAGTGGCGAGTACTGCTTCGGATGAACGTGGCGATGTCCCTACTCGGCCAAGGTGTTGCGGTCGCCGACGTGGCAGAGCAGATCGGATACTCGACGCCCAGTAGTTTCGTCGCCGCTTTCAAACAGTCCACCGGTGTCACGCCGATGGCATTTCGAAAGAACGCGGATCGTTGATCCGATTTCGACATTCTTTGACAAAACTCCGCGATTGCGTCATCCCCTGATCCGCTCTACCGTTAGCCATGTAGGCGAGGCTTACTTTACTTTCCGGGTTCGGGGTTCGCCCGAAACCCGCTCGACAGCATGGGGCAGAAGTGATCGATTTTGTTGCGCCGCGTTCGAAACGCGGTAGCAGGGCCATCTTCATGGCTGTGGCAGTGGCACTTTCGACGGTGCTGGCAGCATGTGGCACCTCGACGACCGGCGCGAAGTCCGACGGTGATGTGTGGACGTATGTCGATGCGCGTGGTCAGCAGATTTCGCTCGACAAGATCCCCGAACGCATTGTGGCGACGGCGGACACCGCGCCGGTGCTACTCGAATACGGCGTCGTGCCGGTCGGCATCATCGGCTTTTCCAGGCTGGACGAATCAACGTTGAGTGCATTCGACTTCAGTGGAATTGCCCATGTCAGCGAGACCGACACAGATATCAGTGCCGAGAAACTCCTGGCAGTGGACCCGGATCTGGTCATCGACATCTGGAGTTCGTACAACGGCGGAAACTTCGGCAGCATCTGGGGCGACGATATCGCTCGCGTCGAAGAGGTTGCTCCCATTGCAGGTGTCAAGATCACCGACGGGGCGCAAGCGGCGTTGGACAGCTTCAGTTCGTTGGTTCAGGGTATCGGCGGCACCGACACCTCGCCGGTCTACGCGGCAAAACGGGAAGAGTTGAGTGCGCTCGGTGACCGGGTGCGTGAATTGGCCACATCGCGAACGAATATCTCTGTTGCATACGCGATTCCGTTGGAGTCGAGCCTTGACTACGCGGTGCCGGGATGGACTCCGCTCGGAAGTATTCTCGAAACGATGGGCGTCGAATTCGCGAAGCTGGACAGCGAGGACGGTTTCTGGGCATCAGCGAGTTGGGAAGAGCCGGGCGTCTTTCCGGCCGATCTCCTCCTGATTCCGCCGACGTGGTCTGACGCGCCGGAGCTCAATTCGCCGACGTTCACCAGGCTTCCGGCTGTGGTTTCGGGCCAGGTTGCCTCGGTAGAACTGCGTACGGGGTACAGCCTGACGGGCATCACGGAGCAGATGAGGCGTTTTGCCGACGTCTACGAGAAGAGTGGGAAAGTCACCTGAGTGGCATCATCGCGGTGCGTGAACTCGCAGTGATCGATTGACTCGGTCGAGGATGCCGATGGCAGTGGTCAATGTGTCGAGGTCACGTTCGTCGAGGGCTGTCAGTTCTTGGGCCAGGACGCCGATGCGTAATTCGGACCGACGGTCCCGGCGCGCGCTTCGCTCGTCCTTCACGAAAAGCGTGCTCACCCGGCCGTCTGTGGGATCGGGTCGCCGCTCGATCAGGTCCTTGTCGGAGAGGATGCGCACCAGCGTGCTGACGGTGTTCGGGCGTCTGGAGAGGCGATCGGCCACGGCCCCGATGCGAGTGCCGGGATGGTGCGCGACATCGTGAAGTACCTCGGATTGTGCCTCTGGCAAAGTCGCGTCGGTACCCGACGTATCCATGTATTCACGCAGCGCTCGACGCAATTCGAACGCCGCAGCGATGAGTGATCTCGATGCTTCTTCCGCAGTGGGCACGCGATCAGAGTAGCGACCGATCCCGTGTGATCCACGTCCCAAAACTGTATCTGACACAGATATAGTTTACAGTTCCTCAAAGGGTAGGGTCACCTAACCATGACGGTAGATGAAGCTGTCATGCTTCACGACGTACGGGACACGATCATGAATTTTGGACAGAAGTCACGCAGTGTAATGCTGATCGGCGCACTGACATTGGTGGCAGCTCTCAGTGGCTGCTCGAGCGACGCCTCGCCCACAGACACTGACATCAGTGCGTCGACTCCGGCGGACTCTGCGTTTGTCGCTCCGCGAGAAGTCCCGGCTGGAATGGGGAGCGGAAAGTCGGACGGCGAATTCCCTCGTACCGTTTCACACTTCAAAGGTGACACCACGATCGAATCGCAGCCCGAAAAGGTTGTCGTCATTTCGACCGGGCAAGCAGATGCGCTTTTATCTCTCGGCGTCGTTCCTACGGCTTCGACTCGTGGTGACGGTGCGGACCTGGTGCCGCCGTACCTGTTGGCCGCATACCCCGAATTCCGCACCCAGCTAGGTGATGTCGCCGACGCAGGTGGGCGCTTCACACCGAACTTCGAAGCGATCGTCAAGCTCGATCCTGACCTGATCTTGATGAATGTTGCAGGGAAGGATGCTGATTCGCTGTACGACCAGCTTTCGGCAATTGCGCCCACCGTGGCAACGCAGGGGACCGGCGTCAACTGGAAGCAGGACTTCCTGCTGGTTGCCGACGGGGTAGGTAAGACGCAGCAGGCGACGGCACTGCTGGATACGTTCAACGCCGACGCCGCGGCCTTGGGTGCGTCCCTTTCGTCGCCGCCGACAGTGTCGTTCAGCCGCCAGAACGGAAATCGCTTGCGCATCTTCGGCATTCCTTCGTTCACCGGCAGTATCGCCCAGGATGCCGGCCTGACGCGTCCGGAGTCGCAGCAATTCGACGACACCTCCCGAGACATCAGTGAGGAAGAGTTGAACGTCGCGGACGCTGATTGGATCTTCTACGGAGTGCAAGGCGGGGACCCGGCGACGTTGACCAACGCGCCGTTGTGGGCGCAGTTACGTGGGGTGATTGCCAACCATGCCGTTGCTGTCGACGACGACGTCTTCTACCTCAATACCGGGCCGACTGCGGCTCGTGAAGTGCTGAAGGTTCTGCAGAGCGCACTGCAGCAGTAGTTGATTCGGACTGGTTGTGCGTGCCGACGAACCGGAAGACTGCTCCACCCGCAGTGACGGCAAGCGTCGCGAGGACAGCTCCGGCAACGACGTCGGTGAGCCAGTGAGCTCCCAAGTAGAGGCGAGTGAGCGCGACGACAACGGTGACCGTCACGGCGAGCAGCATCAGAAGACGTTTGACAGTCGGTGTTCGGTCGACGCTCACAACGAGAACTGCAATGCCGAACAGCGCTGCTGTGCCGGTGACGTGACCAGACGGGAACGAGTGGCCGGTCTCGAGAAGAACCTGGATGTTGGTCGGCGGACGTTCGCGACCGACGAGCGCTTTGATTACCGTGCTGGCGACTGCCGCACCGCCAACGGTTCCGATCACGATCAAACCCGGAACAACCGAACGCGCTCGCCACGAGATGAGCACTCCGCAAGTGATCCCGAGCAGCGCGGTGGCGACAGGACTACCGAGATCTGTGACGGCGACCGCGATCTGGTTGAGGGCGCCGCTCCGATGATCGACCATCCAGTCGGTCACCGGCCCGTCGAAGCTCGTCAACCACCCGTTTCGATATACCTGGATCGAGAGCGTCACCAGGGCGAGGGCGAGCCCGGACGCGCGGAGCGCTGTTGACCGAACGCTGGAGGCCCGGTAGATCGAACCGAATGCGAACAGCGCGGCCGCCACCACGATTGCGGCAACCGCAATTTCTGCGGTGGTGCTCTCGGTCAAGACTTCGGTGACCACGTTTCGCACGGTCGACACAGTTGCTGGCATGAATGCAGTGTGACGATCCGAAGCTGAAGAAACGCTGAACGTAACTCGGTCATGGGCCCACCGTCTGCTCTACTGGGTGCATCCGAACAACTGCGTGTCGACGAAACGGGGCCGGTGGTGCGAGTACTGGTTGTCGAAGACGAAGTACGCCTGGCCGAGACGATCCGGCGGGGATTGGTAGCCGAGGGATTCGTGACCGCCGTGGAACTCAACGGGGACGACGGATTCGCGATTGCCTGCAGCGACGAATTCGACGTGATCGTTCTCGACATCATGTTGCCGGGCAAACACGGCTACGACATCGTGCGGGACCTACGCGCCCGGGAGGTGTGGACGCCGATCCTCATGCTCTCGGCGAAGGACGGCGAATACGACCTCGCTGATGCTTTCGATCTCGGTGCCGACGACTACCTGGTCAAGCCCTTCTCGTTTGTAGTATTCCTCGCGCGGCTTCGCGCACTGGTGCGGCGGGGCGCTCCCCAGCGTCCATCGATACTCACCGTGGGAGACCTGTCCCTCGACCCCGCCAAACATCAGGTGATCAGAGCGGGAATCGAATTGACGCTGACGCCACGTGAGTACAGCGTTCTCGAGTTCCTGATGCGCAACAACGGAGTTGTGGTCACGAAGACCGAGATCGTTCGCTCGGTCTGGGACACCAACTACGAAGGTGACGAGAACATCGTCGAGGTCTACATCGGTTACCTACGTAAGAAGGTCGACCTCCCGTTCGGAACCCACAGCATCGAAACCATTCGAGGCATCGGGTACCGCTTTGTCGGCACTGCCTGATCTTCAGTCGGTCGGTAGCGGAATTGTCACCTCGAATCGACTTCCACCGCCTACCCTCTCGCTGACGGAAATGGTTCCGTGATGCGCCGCAACAATTTCCGACGCGATGGCGAGTCCGAGTCCGGAGCCACCTCCCTGCCTCGACCGCGGCTGGTCGAGGCGGACGAAGCGTCCGAAGATTCGTTCGCGTTCTGCTGCAGGGATTCCGGGCCCGTCATCCTCGATCACGATATGGGCTTCGTGGCCGGCTTCGGAACACTCGAGATGCACGAGGGTCTCGGCGTGCCGCACTGCGTTGTCGACCAGGTTTCGCACCATGCGCGCCAACGCCCTCGGGTCTCCGGACACGCGAACCGGAGCAACGGTGGCGGTGACCGCGATCTCGGAGATACCGTCGATCCGCTTCTGCTCGGCGAACAGAATGTCGTCGAGGTCGACGTCGACGACGGTACCGATGGATTCGAGTTCGCTTTCATCCGAGCGCGCGAGAATCAACAGATCCTCGATCAACTGCCGCATCCGTCGCGCCTCGGGAAGTAGCGCGTCTTCGATCAGTGCGTCGTCGAGGAGATCCGGGCGTCGGTGTGCCAGTTCGAGAGCCGTCGTGATCGTGGACAGTGGACTACGTAATTCGTGGGAGGCGTCGCTGACGAATCGTTGTTGAGCAAGTGCGCCTTCGTCGAGGCGCGCCAGCATGTCGTTCATTGTTGTTGCCAGTCGGGCTATCTCGTCGTTCCCGGACGGGACGGGGACTCGTTCACCTTGACGCCCACTCGAAATCGAGGCAACCCGAGCGCGGATGCGTTCCACGGGAGCGAGAGCCGAACCCACCAGGCGGTAAGTGGCAAACGCGGCCAGTCCAAGAACCAGGGGCCCGGCGATGGCGAGCAGAACGGCAACGGTGGTCACCACGGTTTCAACCGGTTCACGGTCGGCGCCGACGAAAACGGTGACCGGTCCGGCCGGCGTCTGAGCGCCGTGTCCGATCAGCCAGTAGTCCTCGTCGTCGGACTTCTTGACCCTTCCATAGGTGTCCGACTCGTCAGGGCCGAGAATGCGTTCGGAGAGTAGGTCGCTGTCAGTTCCAGGCGATTGGGCGACGATTCGGTGATCGGCGTCGACGATCTGCACGATTCCGATCTGGCTGTCGGTGGACAGAAGCGAAGGGTCGAGATCGGCTGGGCCCTTCCCGGTGAGTTGCTGGACCAACTGTGCGGCACGGGCCTCGGAGCTGTTCAGTGCGGACAGGTGCAGGGAGTTCGCCAGTACGAAAACCAGTGCAAGCCCGGCGATCACCAAGCAGAAGGCGATCACGAGGGTCGATGCCACGGTCGTCCGGGCGCGCACGCTCCACCGGGACGGGTGCAGAATCGACTCGCCGATGACGTTCATGGCGTCCAGTCTGTACCTTCGCGGCTGTGCATATATACAAAGGCTGTGCATATACAAAGACGGGTGACGCGGCCTCGTAATCGGACCGCGTCACCCGTCTAGAGGATCAAGCCACTCGCTTGGCGGTTCGGCCGCCGAATTCGAGCATCACGGCGCGTCCGGTGTCATCGGTGACGAAGCGCCCCAGCGTCCGCGTGGTGTCGGCGCGAGCAGCGAAGTCGAGATCGTTGACGAAGGCGATCGGGATCGCCGGTGGCCAGACGATGTCCTCGTATTCGCCGAGGTCCTGCGCGCTGCCCATGCGGACGCCGATTCCCTCGTCACCGGGGGCGACGGTCATGGTCAGGTTGCCGGCCTGGTACTTGCCCAGGACGGCGTCGACGGCAGAGGGTTCGGGCTCGACCACGTCGAGAGATGCCGGCGCGGGCAACTCTGCGAGGTTGGCCATGCACCAGTCGACGATCTTCTTGCCGATTCCGCCGCCGAGTGCGTTGGTCAGCACGGTGACGGCGAAGTTCTTCTCAGGCACGGTCAAGAACTCGGAGACCTGGAGGTTGCTGACGTTTCCGCCGTGCCGCACTACCTGGGTGGTTCCGTATCGAGTCAGCAGCCAGCCGATGCCGACTTCCTCGAACATCATCGCGGCGGGACGCTGCGGCTTCTGCATCAGCAACCGGGTGGACTCGTCGAGCGGCTGTCCCTCACCCGGGTGTTCGCCCGACAGTGCGTGGCGTGCCCAGACGAGCTGATCGCGCACCGAGGACCACATTCCACCGCAGGGCGTCATACCGCGGTCCAGTCCGGTCTCGTTGGACGCGAACGGCTCACCCTCGCGGATGTAGTGGCCGAGTGCAAACCGGTGGGTCATCACGTCCCAGGGCAGGAACGCCGAGTTCTTCATCTCGAGTGGGTCCAGAACGCGCTGCTTGACCAGCTCTTCGAAGGTCAGTCCACTGATATTGGCTACGACGTATCCGGCGAGGACGAATCCGGAGTTGCTGTAGGAGAAGACCTCTCCGACGGGAAATTCCTGTCGTAGTTCCTTCAGCCGTGAAATCGATCGACCCAGGGCGTCTTCACCCCAGCCTGCCGAGAGGCTGGCGTCGCCGGTGAACCCGCCGGTGTGCGTCAGAAGATGACGCATCGTGACTGTGCGGGTGGCTTCGTCGTCGGCGAGGATCAGTTCGGGGACGTACTCGACCAGTGGGGTGTCGAGATCGAGTAGGCCGTCCTCGACGAGTGCCATCGCGGCTGTTGCAGCAAAAACCTTTGTGGTGGAACCGATCATGAACATCGTCTTGTCGGTGACCGGGAGCTGGGTTTCGACGCTCTCGATGCCACTGGTGACGACGATGTCCTTGTCGCCGTGCACGATACCGACCGAGACGCCGGGGATGTTTGCCTCGACCCTCCACTGGTCGACGAGTTCCTGAAGCTGTTCTTGCATCTTTGATTCCTCGAGTTCGCTGGCGTTCTGTGTTTCGGCGTTCGGTGTTTCCGTCATCGTATGTGTATCGGTCGTCGTCACGCGTTAACCCGTGGTAGGAAGCGGAATCCGACGTACACGCCGTCGCGGTGCGGTCGTACCGTCGTCCACCCGGCAGCCCCGGGTTGACGGGTGGTCCAGGTCCCCGGGATCTGCGACGGTACGAGAGTGGCTACCGCTGCAGGCTTCTTCGGAGCTGTTTCGTCTTCCTCGGGATTCGGGATGACGTCGCCGATGACGGTGATCACAGCCTCGTCAGCGGACTCTCCACGACGGAACTCGATTGCTATTCCGCCCGAGCTGTACTTACCCAGAACCGAATCCGGAATCGACTCCACACTCGCGGGGTTCGGGGCGAGGGCTTGCGGAGGTTCGAGTCCGACCAATGCGGCCGCGGCTTCGGTGAAGAGATCACGATAGAGGCCGTCTGCTTTGCCGCCGCTGGTCAGCAGCGCGATCGCGACATTGTGGCGGGGGAAGATGCGCAGATATGCGTGCTGCCCGATGGTGCTGCCGTCGTGGCCGAAAATTTCTTCGCCCGACCAGGTTTCGTGGAACCAACCCAGACCCCAGCCCGACTTGTCCGGGAACAGTTCGCTGATATCGATTTCGGGTGTACGCATCGCGGCGGCTGATTTTTCCGACACGATCCGCACACCGTCGACGCTCTGACCTTCGAGAAGGCCGAGTTCCGCGAACGTGAGCAGATCTCCGATGCTGGCAGTGATGCAGCCGGCCGGCCCCATCGAGCGCGTGATCGGCCAGACGGGCATCACGACGGAGTTCCCTGTATGACCGGCTGCCACAGAGTATCTCGGAGTATCTCCGGTCAACGTGAGTGTGTGCGCGAGGCCGAGTGGATCGATGATCCGCTCCTTGAGGATGTCGTCCCAGATACCGCCGCGAAGAACCTCGACGATACGAGCTGCAAGGACGTACGCGGAATTCGAGTACGCGAAGCCGTCCTCGAGTGGATGAACCTGACGGAAGTCACGCAGGCCCTCGACGTAGCGTTCGACGACGTCGTCTCCGCGACCCTTGTCGATGAAGAGGTCACCGTCGATTCCGTTGCGATGGTTCAGAAGTGCGCGAACCGTGATGCGGGCGGCTGTTTCCTCGTCCTGCAGTGCGAAGTCGGGCAGGATCGACCGGACGGTCGCGTCCAGGTCGAGCAAGCCTTCGTCGACCAGCTGCATGACCAGTATCGCGGTCCATACCTTGGTGATGGATCCGATCTGGAACAGGGAGTCGGTGGATACCTCGACCCCGGTGTCTGCATTGATCACGCCGGAAGCCACCGTCGTACGGGTGATTTCCTTGCCGCTGGAATCGAGTGTGAGAATACCGAATTGAGCACCGGTGACGCCGTAACGCTCACACAGTACGTCCAGTGAGCGCTTCCATGCGTCGGCGCCGGCAGATGCGTTGGCCAGGCCGGTCTTGGGCAGCTTCGCGGAGGTGTATCGCTTGACCCACTCGATGAGCCGTGTGCTGTAGTCGATTCGGTGCGAGATCGAGCCGTTGACGAGGAACCCGTGGCTTGCACCGGGATACGCCACCAGTCGGGTGGGTACATGCAGCTGGCGAAGTGCGGCGAACCAGGCCTCGGCCTGACCCAGCGGGCACCGCTCGTCCGACTTTCCGTGCAGGATCAGCGTCGGGGTCACCACGTTCTTCACGGCGGCGAGCGGTGAGGCTGCCAGGAGCCCCGCGGAGTTCTCGGGAACAGTGGTGCCGGTGGCGAGCGACGCGAGGTGCGGACCGAAATCGCAGACTCCGGCCATGGCGTTGAAATCGCAGATCAGCCCACCGGCCACCGCCGCGGCAAAGCGATCGGTCTGCGAGGTGAGGTGGCAGGTGCTGTATCCGCCGTAGCTGTACCCGGTGATCGCCAGGCGGTCCCCGTCGACAAGTCCCTCGGCGACAAGTGCGTCGATCGGCTCGAGGAAGTCGGCTTGGTCCGAGGTACCCCAGGCGCCGTTGACGGCATACATGAAGTCTGCGCCGTACCCGTCCGATCCACGTGGATTGAGGGTCAGGATGCGCCAGCCCTGCGCTGCGAGAACCTGGTGGGCGGGGTGATAGGTATCGGCAACGCCGGTCCACGCGTTGTGCGGTCCGCCGTGAATGTCGAGCAGAAGAGGTGCAGCGCCATCAGTTTCGGGAGCGGACAGCAACCAACCATGCACGGTACGGCCGTCGGAGATGGTGAATTCGCGCTCCTCGGCGGCAAACAGGGTCACCTCGGGGAGTGCTTCTGCGGTGAATTTTGTCAGCGTGGTGACAGCGCCGCTGTCGAGATCGACGAGTGCGACCTCGCCGAAGGACTGCTGTGTGGTGACGATGACGGAGGCGACGCGGGCGTCACGGGCAACGGAGAGCGCCGAGACGACCTCGTTGGGATTGGCGACGAGGGAGCGAGAGGTTCCGGTTTCGATGTCGGCTGCATACAGATGCGTCCATCCGCGATCGCGGAGGCAGAACACGATTTCGTCGCGAGTATTCGACAGTGCCGGTGTGCCACCGGGGTAACCGGGCGCGCCGGGCATCACGTTGCGATCGAGATGAGCTGTGAGGGTGACGTCGACCGGTGTCTCAGTTGGGCCGGGGACGGACAGACGGATCAGGTCGGCAGTTCCGACACGGACCTCGGGGGTGCCGATGGCGACGACCGAATCTCCTTGCGGGTGCCACAGTGTGGAGCCCTGCACCCCGGTGGCGTGACCGAGTCGCTGCGGCGGAACTGACAGATCGTCGACGAGGATTCGGTAAGCGCTGAACGTGAGGTTCAGATCGCTGTCCGGTTCGAGATTCGCGGTGAAGGCAAGAGCCGTGCCGTCGGGCGACCAGGACGGTACGTCCGCATTCCAATCACCGTCGGTGAGGCGTCGTACTGCCTTCGTCTCCAGATCGACGGTGTGCAGGTGGCGACGGAAGGTGCCGAGCCAACCGGCGCCGTCCACCTTGTATCCGAGTCGGTCGGTGACGATGGGCGCATTCGGATCGGTGGAGTCCGAACGTGAGATCACAGCGGCGAATGCAATGGCATTTCCGTCCGGGCTCCAGACCGGTGCGCCGGCACCGAGGGGGAGTGATGCTGCTGTGGTGAGGGTTTCGGCCTCGCCGCCGGCGAGCGGGATCAGGTGCAGCTGCGCGGAGTCGCCGACCTTGCGGAGGAAGGCAATCGAAGTTCCGTCCGGAGAGAACCGAGGTGCCGAATCGGCGGGCCCCGCAGTGAGGCGGCGAGCCTGGGAATCGCGGGACACTGCCCAGAGAGATGTAGTTGCCTTTCCGGCAACAATTTCCGAGCGAACGAAGACGACCACGGTGCCGTCGGGCGAGATTGCGGTTTCAGTGGGTGTGACCACGCGGTGGAGGTCGTCGAGAACAAATGGACGGTCAGTCATGTAGATCCTTCGAATCGGAGAAATAGATGCAGACGTAAAGCTTTGTCTTCCGGCTTATTTCAGAACTCGGATGCCTGGGCCCGCCAGGGTTCCACCAATCGGCGCGTACAGGGACGTCGCACCGTTGAAGAACATGAAGTTCGGCGATGTGGATACCGGAACGACGTCAGAAGAGGTGAACAGCGCCTGTTCCGCTTCCTTCCACACCGAGCAGGATTCCTGCCCGGGCAGAACCGAGGCCTTCGCAGCCAGTTCGGTGTACTCGGGATTGTCGATCGATGCGAAGTTGACGCCCGCCGGAGGGGTCGGGCCGGAGAAGTACGGAACGAAGATGCTGGGAGTGTCACTCTGGACGGTCAGACCGATCGAGATCGACCAGGATGTCAGGTCCTTTGCCGCGAACGTATTGGAGATGATGAAATTGTTGTCACCACCGCGAAGCTCTACCTTCGCGCCGAGTTCCTGCCACTGCTTCATCGCGTATTCTGCTGCTGCAGAAGTGGTATCGCGGTAGTTGGCAAAGATGACCGTCAATTGCAGCGATTGACCGTCCTTGGTCAGAACGCCGTCGGATCCGGGCTTCCAGCCGGCGTCGGCGAGGGTCTTCTTCGCCGCAGCCATGTCGAACTTCGGAACTACACCGGTGACACTGTCGTAGTCACATGCCCGCGGATCGACAACGGCCAATGCCGTAGCGCGCGAACCCTTGCCACCGGTGTTGATGTCCGTGTAGTCGTCGAGATCGATTGCCTGCACGAGCGCGCTGCGCACCGCTTCGTCCTTGGTGGGAAGAGCAGCATTGTGGTTGAAGATGAACTGCCCGCTCAAGGTGTTCGACGTCATCGATTCCAGGCCGGACGCTTCCACACGTTCGATATCCGCACCGGCCACCGGTGCTGCGTTCACCGTTCCGGTGAGGACCAGGTTCGCCGTCGTCGCCGCGTCGGTCACGATCTTGATCGTGACGGCCTTGGGCACTCCGAGGGTGTCCGATGTGGTTTCGCCGTTCGGTCCCCAGTTGTATCCGTCGCGGCGTTCGAGCGTCACGTGATCGTTTGCCACTACTTCGGTGATCTTGAACAGGCCGGTTCCGTTGCTGCTGCCGCGAACACTGGCGGGGTCGTCGAGTGCTGCCTGGCATGCCAGTTTGAGAGCACCGATGCGCTCGAGCAGGAAGGGCGCAGGTTCCGCCGTCTTGATCGTGAGCTCGTCGCCATCGGCGGTTGCTACTGCAGTTTCGGGTACCGACGCTCCCAGCCACGGCGAGCCGTTCGTCTTGTCGACGACCCAGTTGATGTTGTTCGCGGCTGTCTGGGCAGTGAACGTCGTGCCGTCTTCACACGTGATCCCTTTTTTGAGGGTGAAGTTCAGCGAAGTTCCGTTCTCGCTCCATTTTTCGGCCAGATACGAGCCCGCTGCACGGGTTTTGGGGTCGATGGCCAACAACGAGTCGTTGGTATAGCTGTTGATTGCCTGCGTGGCAGTCAGGTTGGTGATCAGGGGATGAAGGTTGCCGGGGTCGGTGTTCACGATCGTCGTGAAACTCCCGTCCTTGGCGTAGTCCCCGGAGGTACCGCCGCCAGGATCAGAGGTGCTTCCGCACGAGGCAACCGTGAGAACGCCGATCGTGACCAGAGCCGCGGTGGGCACTGAGCGAGCTTTCATCTGATGCACCTTTTGATCGAAGGATGTCGTTGATCAATGCTGCGCGAGGGACGTGGCCCAGGTCTCGTTGAATCGACTCATGCTGAGCACCTGAATCTGTCGGATCGTCACAATGGATGGTCGTCGTTTCTCACGGAAGTGTGGTTCGGCTACCGTCGGGGTGTGCGCTCAGAATCTCGTCGATCAGATATCCAGACCTTCCATGTCATGGATGTATGGAAGGCCGCGACCGAACGTCAGCGGACGCACGGTGACGTTCTGACGTTGGCTGCCGGTCAACCGTCGACCCCCGCGCCGGCACCGGTGCTACGTGCGACGCGCGAGATCCTCGGCACCGAACTACTCGGGTATACCGAGACTTTCGGGATCCTGCCGCTACGCGAAGCTATTGCGCGCTACCACAGCGAGCGATCGGGAATAGCCGTCGACGCCGAAGACGTGGTGGTGACGACAGGTTCGTCCGGGGCGTTCACCTTGCTTTTCCTGGCCGCGTTCGACGAGGGCGACACCGTGGTGGTCGCTCGCCCCGGATATCCCGCCTACCGCAACACCCTTGCCGCTCTCGGCTGCAACGTCGTCGAACTCGACTGCGGGCCGGCAACCCGATACCAGCCGACGGTGGACATGCTCGAGGCCTTGCCGTCGCCGCCTGCCGGTCTGATCGTTGCCAGCCCGGCAAATCCGACGGGCACGGTGATCTCGCCCGAGGAGCTCGCTGCGTTGGCGACGTGGTGCGAGCAGCACGGCACCCTTCTGATCTCGGACGAGATCTACCACGGCATCGGATACGGCGATCAGCACACGTCGAGCGCCTGGGAGACCTCACGCGAATCCGTAGTGATCGGCTCGGTGTCCAAGTACTTCTCGATGACGGGTTGGCGGCTCGGGTGGATGTTGGTGCCGACGTACTTGCGGCGCCCGCTGCAGCGACTCGCGTCGAACATGACGGTGTGTCCGCCCGCGATCTCTCAGTACGCCGCCATCGAGGCGTTCTCGGACGAGGCGAAGGTCGAGTTGGACGGGCACGTTCAGCGGTACGCCGTCAATCGTGAACTGCTGTTGACCGGGTTGCCGAAACTGGGCATCACCGAGCTGGCTCCCGCCGACGGTGCGTTCTACGTCTACGCGGATATCGGCCATCTGTGTGGCGACGAGGGCGCCACCGCGTGGTGTGCCCGGTTGCTGACAGATACCGGGGTCGCGTTGGCACCCGGAATCGATTTCGACACCGTCCACGGAAACCGGATGGTCAGACTTTCGTTCGCGGGCGCGACAGCCGACATCCAGGAGGCGCTGACCCGCCTCGAAAAGTGGCTCGGGTAACAAACAGCAGGGTCTTCGAGCTGTTTCGCCATGCGGAGGTGCCCTCTGCTGGCACGATGTCGTGGTGTCTTCTGCAGCTACGCCCAAGGGTGAACGACGTCGCCAAGCTCTGGTGGCGTCCGCTGCTGAACTTTTGCTGGAGGGCGGGTTCGACGCCGTTCGTCACCGAGCGGTGGCAACCAGGGCCGACCTTCCATTGGCTTCGACGACCTATTACTTCGACTCACTCGACGATCTGATCGCGTGTGCCGTCGAGCTCAACGGCAACGCCGACATGGAAGCGATGCGCGCCAGAGTGGCTGCGGTGACCCAGCGTCGGCGGGGCGCGGAATCAACCGTCGAACTTTTGGTCGAGCTGCTGCTCGGAGACGAAGAGAAGCGGCCGGAGAGCCGCGAACGATTGATCTCGCGCTACGAACGATTTGTGGCGTGTGCCCGTCATCCCGCGCTTCGTGACGTGCAGTTGCGCCTACGCGCCCAGCTCGACGACCTGTTGACCGATGCGCTTCGACGCTCGGGCCGAACGGCTCCCGAGGGGCAATTGCGCCGTCTTGTCGCGATGGTCGACGGCGCGATGATCACGGCGCTCGGGGAGTACGACCCGGATCCACGCGGGTTGGCCAGAGGAATGCTCTTGGAATCGATCGACGTGATGGCGCCGCCGGTCGTCTAGCTCGGGGGTGACAGCTGCTCTAGCTCGGGGGTAACAGCACTGCTCGGCCACCGTTAGACTGAGGCCTCGTGAGCCGCATCCCGAATGTCCTTGCCAACCGATACGCCAGCCCGGAGCTTGTTGCTCTGTGGTCTCCCGAGTACAAGATCGTGCTCGAGCGCCAATTGTGGGTGGCGGTGTTGCGTGCGCAGGCAGAGCTGGGCATCGACATTCCGGCCGACGCCATCGACGACTACGAGCGCGTCATCGACAACGTCGACCTGGCGTCCATCGCGGACCGCGAGCGGGTCACCCGCCACGACGTGAAGGCACGCATCGAGGAATTCAATGCACTCGCCGGACACGAGCAGGTCCACAAGGGCATGACCAGCCGTGACCTCACCGAGAACGTCGAGCAGCTGCAGATCGTGCGTTCTCTCGAACACGTCTACAACCACGGTATCGCCGTCGCCGCCCGTCTGGGTGAGCGCGCCGCCGAGTACTCGTCCATCGTGATGGCCGGCCGCTCGCACAACGTCGCAGCTCAGGCCACCACCTTGGGCAAGCGTTTCGCTTCCGCGGCCGACGAGCTTCTCGTTGCACTGACACGTCTGCGTCAGCTGATCGATCGCTACCCGCTGCGTGGGATCAAGGGCCCGATGGGTACCGCTCAGGACATGCTCGACCTCCTCGACGGCGATGCGGCCAAGCTCGAGCAGCTCGAAGCGAAGGTCGCGGAGCACCTCGGATTCGCCCACGTACTGACCAGCGTCGGCCAGGTGTACCCGCGTTCCCTCGACCACGACGTCATCTCCGCGCTCGTCCAGGTCGGCGCGGGCCCGTCGTCGTTTGCACACACGATCCGCCTGATGGCCGGCCATGAGCTGGTCACCGAAGGCTTCCAGCCCGGCCAGGTCGGCAGCTCGGCGATGCCGCACAAGATGAACACCCGCTCGTGCGAGCGAGTCAACGGACTTCAGGTGATCCTGCGCGGCTACGGCTCCATGGCAGCCGAGCTTGCGGGTGCACAGTGGAACGAAGGCGACGTCTTCTGCTCCGTCGTGCGCCGCGTCGCTCTCCCGGATGCGTTCTTCGCGATCGACGGCATGTTCGAGACCTTCCTGACCGTGCTGATCGAGATGGGCGCGTACCCGGCCGTCATCGAGAAGGAACTGACGCGCTACCTGCCGTTCCTCGCCACGACCCGCGTTCTCATGGCAGCGGTGCGCGCGGGCGTCGGACGCGAGACCGCGCACGAGGCGATCAAGGAGAACGCCGTCGCAGTTGCGCTGGCGATGCGTGAGGAAGGCAAGGAGCCCGACCTGCTCGATCGCCTTGCCGCCGACGATCGTTTGCCGCTCGACCGCGCCGCACTCGACGAGGCTCTGGCCGACAAGGCGGCCTTTGTCGGCGCCGCGTCTGCTCAGGTCGACGCCGTTGTCGCCGAGGTGCAGAAGCTTGTCGACGCCAACCCCGAAGCTGCGGCGTATGCGCCGTCGCCGATTCTGTAAGGGCTACGCCCCCGTGCGCCTTTTCGGTAGTCACCACTACCGAAAAGGCGCACAGGGTCGAAGAGCATGAACTGCATCTTCTGTTCCATCATCGCCGGTGAGGCCGAGGCCAGCGTCGTCTACGACGACGCGAATGTCCTTGCCTTCATGGATATTCGGCCGTTCACATCCGGCCATCTCCTGGTCGTGCCGAAGCGCCACGCCAGTGGATTGTCCACGCTCGATTCCGACGACGGTGCCAGGATCTTTTCCGTCGCACAGAAGATCGCCGCAGCGATGCGTACCGGACCTCTCCCCGTCGACGGAGTGAATCTGCATCTCTCCGACGGAGCTGTTGCGGGGCAGGAAGTCTTCCATGTTCATCTGCACGTCATTCCGCGAAATCGCGGCGACGGCTTCGGCCTGCGTGCACTACCTCGCACGCCCAATCGGGCAGTTCTCGACAGCACGGCTGCCGTCATTCGCGGTGCACTGAACTAGCGGCACCGGCCACTTTCAGGGACTGCCGATCAGTTCGACAACGGAGTCCAGAAGGACACTGCGCCAGCACAACCAGTCGTGGCCGCCGTCGAAGATCCGATACGACACTTGCGCTCCGGCAGCCTTCAACGCCTGTGCGACCGCTGCGCTGTGCCCGACCATGTCGGACTCGTGCCTACCTACTTCGAGGACAACGCGTAAACCGTCCGGCGCGCCATCGCGCTCGATGCGTGCGGCGATGTCTCCACCCGGCGGACCGTCCTCGCTGCGCTTCAAGCCTGTCGGCCACCAGAATGAACCGGACCCGCTGGCGACCAGCGCGAAGTGTTCGGGGAATTCGAGTGCTGCGAACATCGAGGCCAGGCCGCCGAAACTCTGCCCTGACACCACCGTTCGCGTTCGATCAGACGAGAAGGGTGCGACGGCGCGCACCTGCGGAAGTAGTTCGTCGACGACTGCACTCCAGTAGTCGCGGTTGCACGGCAATTCCTTCGAACGACGTTGATTGTCAACGGAATCAATGGCCAGCAGAACGCAGGACTTCAGTTTGCCGGTCTGCACTGCACGATCGAAGGCGGCACCTGCTGGCATGACCTCGGCCCAGTGGCGCCCGTCGAGAAGTATCACGAGCGGCCGTTCTTCGAGCGGTGTCAATCCGTCGTCCACGGTCTCGTAGATCCACACCGGCCGCTCGATGTCCAACGTCGAACTGGCCCAGGTGAGCTGTATCGACTTCCTGAAAACTGGAGCATCCCAACCGAACTGGACCGGCGCCGAGGGCATCTCGGCGACGGAACGCCTTGTGTCCACGCCTGCGGAAAGCGGATTGAGTGGGTCGGCAATTCGGTGTTCGAGCAACCCCAACCAGCGGGTGCGGCGGGTCGTGTCTTCCTTGCCTGCTCCCGGATAGTCGAATTCGTCGACTACGGACTTCGGCGCCGGGATGATGCTGTAACTGCTGCGCCAGGTGTTCGAGACTTCGGCGGCGTAGAACCACACCGGACTCTCGCCGACCCGTTGCATCACGCTGAGTTGTTCCGCGTGATGGTCGGTCAACGAGTTTGCGTCGAGGTAGACGCGCTCGACTTCCGTCTCCTCGGGCTGTCGCCAGAGGAAAGTTACTCGAACTGTATGTGTGTCAACACTTTCGATGATCGGCGTGCCTTGTTGCACTATCCGGTTCCAGAAGGTGTCGATGTCGGGCGAGGCCGCGAGGGAAGCGGACAATTCTGTCACCGCCTGAGTTAGCATGAGCACAGCCTAACCTAATTTCATGGGCTTTTGAATTCGAGGAGTGGTCCGCCAGTGGGCGTCACAATGAAAAAATCGCGCGCCTTGAAGGTGCTCTCCGCAGTCTTGGTGGCAGGGTTCGCTCTCGCCGGATGTAGTTCTGCGGATGCCGATTCCGGTGCTGATTCGGCTGCATCGCAGGGTAATTGGCCCCGCACGGTGGAAACGCCGAAGGGGCCGGTGGAGATCACGTCGAAGCCGGAGAGGATCGTCTCGACCAGTGTGACGCTGACGGGCACGCTGTTGTCGATCGACGCTCCGGTGGTGGCTACCGCATCGACGGGACCGAACACCGACGTATCGGATGCGCAGGGGTTGTTCACACAGTGGGGCGACATAGCTCGAGAACGTGGACTCGCAGTGCTGCCGATGGGCGGCGCAAACGCAGAATCCGTTCTGGCCCAGAACCCGGACCTCATCGTCGTCTCGGCGACTGGAGGTGACTCCGTCGTCGATCTGTACGAACAGTTCACGGCCATCGCTCCGACAATAGTGGTGGACTACGGCGGAAGTAGTTGGCAGGAAGTGGCCGCCGTGCTGGGTGAAGCGACAGGTCTCGAAGACAACGCAGCGGCCACGGTCGCGAAATTCGACAGCGCAGTAGAGGCAGCGAAGGCCAAGATCACACTTCCCCCGCAGCCGACCACCGCGCTCGTCTACTACGAGGACGGCAGCGGCGCCAATATCTGGACGCACGAGTCCGGGCAGGCGAAGTTGCTCACGGCGATGGGTTTCACGGTCGCCGACATTCCCGAGTCTGCGAAGAGCAGTGAATCCATGGGTAAGCGCAAGGACATCATTCAGGTCTCGGCCGAGAACCTCTACGACGGTATCGCGGGCAAAACCCTGATCTTGGTCAGCGCCGACGACGGTGCGGTGAAAGCGGTCGAGGCACTTCCCCTGTTGGCGCAGCATCCGGCAATTCGTGATCACCATGTCTATGCCGTGGGGCTCGATACCTTCCGTCTCGACTACTACAGCGCAACCAACATGGTGAACCGGTTGGTCGAGCAGTTCAGCTGATCCATAAGTACTAGTGCTTTCACCCCGAACTAGTCCTTTGGTTGTAGCCGAGAATCGAACATTCCCTTCACGTTCGTCGAATGTGGGACCAAGTGGTGCGCGCATGCCACCATGAACGTCAATCATCGGATGCGGAATGGGGAGTGGATGTTCGACTCGGCTGGTCAGAATGTCTCGGGGCAAGCTCTGGCATCGCGAGGGTGGGGACGTTTCAACCTGAACAACCCGGCCACGGCGGCCGTGATCGTCGGCCTGCTGAGTGTGCCGTGGGTGTTCGGTCTCGCCAGTCTCAAGACTGAACCCGAGACGAGCAATCGAGTGCTGAGCGATCCGGGAACCGTCGTCGGCATCATGGGTTTCCTGACGGTGTTGACCGTGGTGGCGTGTGCGCGCCGGCGGTACCCGATCGCGTACTACCTCCTGACGTTGGCAGGATCCGGCGGATTGATGCTCTTCCTCGGCAGTCGATCGCTGGGGGCCACGCCGCTTTTCTGGTTCGCGATCATGGCAGTGTCCATCCGGGTGAGCGGCATGCGCCTGGTCGGACTGCTGGTCCTCGGAATGGCGATGGACGTGATCTTGGCGATGTATCTCACCGAGCGGGACGGGCTGACGGTCGCAGAGGTTCAGGTGGGGGAGTTGCCCCACCTGTTCCTCGAGCCGGCGGCAAACACCGTCACGAGTTTTCTGGTCGTCGCCGCCATGGGAAAGATCGTCGCGCGTCTGCGAAAGCAAGCAATGGAGAACAGTCAGGCGGTAGCGGATCTGCACCGGGACCGCGAACGCAAGATTGCGAATGCCGTTGTCGCCGAACGGCAAGACATGGCACGTGAGTTGCACGACGTCGCGGCTCACCACATGACCGGCATGATCATCCAGGCCCGTGCCGCCGACAAGTTCTTCTCGAGCAATCCAGAACAAGCGCAAGCCCTTCTGGGCGGCGTCATCGAGCAGGGGCAGCGGGCCCTCAACAGCTTGCGGCAGATCGTGGGGATCCTCCGTCTGGGTGAGGAAGACCCCGATTTCCCGACGCCCATGGTCTCCGACATCGACGAGTTGGTGGACGACTGCAGGCGCACCATCTCGTCGATCTCGCTCGAGAAGGTCGGCCGCTTCGACGACCTGGACAGCGGAGTCCAGTTGACGTGCTACCGCATCGTCCAGGAGGCGCTGTCGAACGTCCTTCGCCATGCGCCGGGTAGCGAGTCCAAGGTATGTCTGAGCCGAGAAGCCGGTGCGGTGAGAGTCCGGGTGATCAATACGCTCGGGAATGCTCGTCCGTCCTCCGACGGGCAAAACCTCGGAATTGTGGGAATGCGCGAACGCGCGACGCTCATGGGTGGTCAACTGGACGCCGGACCGAATTCGGAAGGTGAGTGGGCTGTGCAGGCACTGGTGCCGGTGAACGGGAGGATTAACGCATGATCGATGTCCTTATTGCAGACGACCAGCAGGTGGTACGGCAGGGGTTCGAACTGTTTCTCTCCGGTCACCCCGAGATTCGCGTCGTCGGGCATGCCAAGACGGGAGTCGAGGCGTACGAGCAGGTGCGTGCACTGCGTCCGGACGTCGTACTGATGGATATCCGAATGCCTCACGGTGACGGGTTGACCGCGACCAGGGAGGTCCTTGCCGAGTTTCCGGCGACCCGCGTCGTCGTGATCACCACGTTCGATCTCGACGAGTACGTTTTCGAGGCGCTCGACAGTGGCGCCGCAGGGTTCCTGCTCAAAGACGCCGATCCCGAGGAGCTCTCGTCGGCAGTGCTGACCGTGGCCGAGGGTGGCTCGGTGCTCTCTCCGAGATTGACGTCGAGACTGATCGTGGAGTTCGCGAGGCGCAAGCCGGCACCGATGTCCACGGCGCGCTCCGGATCGGATCACGGTCTCAGCGCGCGTGAAATGGATGTGGTGCAGTTGCTGTCACAAGGCTTGGGAAACAACGACATCGCAGATTCTCTCAGCCTCGAGCAGAGCACGGTGAAGTCGCACATCAGCAACATCTGCAAGAAGCTGCAGGTGCGCACCCGTGTGCAGATCGTCATCTGGGCGTACCGAAACAACGTGATCGCCGTATCGCGCTGACGCACGGGACGCTGCGGCGCATCCGGCACGGCACGGGCAGGGAAATTCCACGTGCCCGGGTTCGACCCCTCGTCGAACCCGGGGCAGCTGGGTCGCTCAGCCCAGCAGTTTGGCTTTGAGCGTCATGACGGTCGCCGGACTCAGACCCAAGCCCTCGGTCAGGTAACGATCGACCGACCCGTAGGTCTGGTCCAACTGGGCGAGGCCGGCATCGAGATAGCTTGCCTCGACACCCAACAGGGGCTCCATGTTGACGGCCATCTGTTCGCCCAGGCTCGCCGCGATGCCCGCGCGCGTGGCCTTCATGCCTTCGGCTGTGTATTCGTTGGTCAGCAAGTAGTCGTTCATGATCACCGAGCGGTCGACACCGGCGATGCTCAGCAGCAGAAACGACGTCCAGCCGGTGCGGTCTTTACCTGCAGTGCAATGGAAGACCTGTGCGCCTTCGGTTTCCGCGAGGCCCGTGAGCAACTGTGCGAACCCGGCTCGCTCCGTCGCTCCGGTGACGAAGGCGCGGTTCATGTCCTGCATCATCGATCGTGAGTCCTCGGGGGACTTGATCTTCGCGACCATCTCGGCGATGTTCCCGGACAGGATCGGAATGTTCTCGTACGCAACCCCGTCGGGCAGGACATCCGGCTTGCTGGCGATCTCGGGTTCCGTGCGCAGATCGTAAACCTTTGTCAGTCCCAGCTTTTCGAGAATGCTCATGTCATCGCCCTTGGGCGTGATCGCGTTCGCGCGGTAGAAGACTCCCTTGTTCACGGGCAGGCCGAGAGTTCCCGAGTATCCGGCGCCGGTGCCTGCGACGTCGCGGAAATTGTCGATCCCGGTCAGCCGCGGAGCATCTGGGGTTTGCTCGGCACTGCCGAAGTTGCTGGATCCGAAATCCAGTGAGTCGAACTGTGGAGCCGAGGGGGCAGGTTCGGCGTGCGCGATCGAGGCGCCGAAACCGGTGATGAGAACGCTGCTGGTCAACGCAATGGCCGCGGCAGACCGTAGCGAGCACGTGCGCGTGGATCGGGACATGTGTGAGCCCTTCGTCGAGCGGAGAGAGTGGCTGGTCGATGAGGTATCGCGAAGGCAAGGTAGCGAGTTCGCGTGTCCGATTCGAGAGGAATCTTGCTTTGCTCCCTCTCAGTGGGAGGCGTGCTGCTGTGAGCGTGAGTGACTCGGGAGGCGCAGTTCATTCCTCGAGACCTGTGTTTGTGTAAAGGTCCAGTGCCCTGATATTGGTTAGCCTCACCAAATCAATTCCGGAGCAGTCCGGTGCGTTCAGATGGAGTTCAACATGCGGGTTCAAGGTCTGTCGTGGTTTCGCCGCGCAGTGGTGATCGGCGCAGCAGCTGCGCTGGCGGTCGGCGTCGCCGGCTGCAGCAACTCCGAGGAGGCGTCGTCCGAATCGTCGACGACAGCCGCGAGCTCGCAGACCCGTGTCTTCGAGGCACAGAACGGATCCATCGAGATCCCGAGCGACCCGCAGCGGATCGTGGCCTGCGGATACGCAGTTCTGCCGCTGATTCAGGCGGGAGCGAACCTGGCAGCAGTATGTGAGTGGACCCGTGAACTCGGCAACATGGACGACAAGACCAAGGCCGCTTACGAAGCTCTGCCGAAGGTCGCGCCCGACGGCAACGTCTCCCAGCTCAACTACGAGGGAATCGTCGCTGCCGAGCCCGATCTGATCATCATGGGTGTTCCCGCTCGTGTCGAAAGCCAGCTGGACATGGCGCAGCTCAAGGCGGCCGCTCCCGTCGTCTTCCTGGGGCCGACGGTTCCTGCTGATTGGCGAGTGCTGGGCGAGCAGTTCGCCGATGCCGCGAATGTCTCCGACACCTACGGCGAGTTCAAGGACGACTACGACGCCAAAACCGCCGAACTGGCCGCGAAGTACAAGGACAAGCTCGGCTCGCTGACCTTCGGCGGCGTGTGCAACGTCTGCAAGCCCGAGGCCGGCACCTTCTCACGCGAGTACGCGTCTTCGTACACGACCAATCTCTTCGACGGACTCGGACTGCAGTTCCCCGGCACCCCCGCAGACCCCGCCGACATCCACGTCGAACAGGTATCCATCGAGAAGATCGGCGAAAATCTCGGAAATGTCGACGTGATCGTCTACGGCCTCAACGCCGACGGCTCGATGTCTCCGCAGTTGCAGGAGCTGGTCAATTCCGAGCTGTGGAAGGAATTGCCCGCAGTGAAGGCCGGCAACGTCGTCCAGGTCCAGCATTCGCTGGCCGCGACCTATCAGACGGCTCTTCTGACGCTGGATTCGATCGACGAGGGCCTGTCGAAGCTGCCCGCAAACCAGTAGTTCATCGACTGTGACGGTGGCCTCTCGCCTGCTGGCGAGGGGCCACCTGCATATCCGGATGAGCAGGGCGGACAGCTCTCCGAACGGCGAGGACGCTCACCTGTCCCGGCTACCGGGGTTCTGTACGAACTGCGAACGCCCGATAGGGTGACCGGGTGCGTCCTACACTTGATTCCTACACTCATCTGGCCGGTGGCAAGGTCCGTGACCTTTACACGATCGACGACGAGCATCTGCTGCTTGTCGCGAGTGATCGGATCTCGGCCTACGACCACGTGCTCAGCACGCCGATCCCGGACAAGGGTCGCGTGCTCACCGCGATGAGCGTGTTCTTCTTCAACGTCCTCGGTGGCACCAACCACCTGGCCGGCGAGCCCGACGACGATCGCATCCCGGAAGAGGTTCTCGGCCGCGCTCTCGTGGTGCGCTCCCTCGACATGGTTCCCGTCGAATGCGTCGTTCGTGGCTTCCTCACCGGCTCCGGCCTGGTCGACTACAACAACACCGGCGCAGTGTGCGGCGTCGCGTTGCCCGAGGGCCTCGTCGAGGCGTCGCGGCTGCCCGACCCCATCTTCACCCCGGCGTCCAAGGCCGCTCTTGGGGATCACGACGAGAACATCAGCTTCGATCAGGTAGTGGAAAAGGTCGGCCAGAAGCTGGCAGTGCAGCTTCGCGAGGACACTCTCGACGTTTATGCCCGCGCCTCCAACTTCGCGGCCGATCGCGGAATCATCCTTGCCGACACCAAGCTCGAATTCGGTCTCGACTCCGGTGGAAACCTCGTGCTCGCCGACGAGGTGCTCACCCCCGACTCGTCGCGCTACTGGCCTCTCGAAGGCTACGAAGCGGGCAAGGTGCAGCCCAGTTTCGACAAGCAGTTCGTGCGCGACTGGCTCACGAGCCCCGAATCTGGCTGGGACCGTAGCTCGGACACGACACCGCCGCCGTTGCCGCAGGAGATCGTCGACGCGACTCGGGCACGCTACATCGAGGCGTACGAGCGCATTTCCGGTCTGTCCTTCGACGATTGGGTCGGTCCCAGCGCATGAGCCTGATCCCGCCGGTCGCAAAGAAGGTCCCCGCCGAACGTACCCATCACGGACACACGTTCGTCGATGACTACGAGTGGCTGCGGGACAAGGACAACGCCGAGGTAGTCGCATACCTCGAAGCCGAAAACGCGTACACCGACGAGCAGACGGCCGCGCTCGAGCCGTTGCGCGAGAAGATCTTCCAGGAGATCAAGTCGCGGACGCAGGAAACCGACATGTCGGTGCCCACTCGCATGGGTAAGTGGTGGTACTACTCGCGCAGCGTGGAAGGCAAGTCGTACACCGTCCAGTGCCGGTGCCCCATCGCCGGTGAAGACGACTGGACTCCGCCCAACCTGACGCCCGGCGTCGAGCTGGCCGGCGAGCAGATCCTCATGGACGGCAACGTCGAAGCCGAAGGGCACGAGTTCTTTTCGCTCGGCGCGTTCTCCATCAGCGAGGACGGCACGTTGCTCGCGTACTCGGTGGACATCGTCGGCGACGAGCGGTACACCTTGCGGTTCAAGAACCTCGAGACCGGTGAGATGCTCGCCGACGAGATTCCCGATACCGCGCCTGGCGCCACCTGGGCGATCGACCACAGTCACGTCTTCTACATGACGGTCGACGATTCCTGGCGTCCGGACACCGTGTGGCGTCACAAGCTGGGAACGCCGCAGAGTCAAGATGTTTCGGTGTTCCACGAGCCCGACGAGCGGTACTGGGTTTCGGTGGGGTCTACCCGCAGTGAGAAGTACCTGATGATCTGGGTCGGTTCCAAGGTGACCAGCGAAGGCTGGATGCTGGAATCGGCGAACCCGGAAGGCGACTTCCGCGTCATCATCCCGCGTCGCGAGGGCGTCGAGTACGGCGCTGAACACGCGGTGATCGGGGGAGAGGACCGCTTCCTGATCCTCCACAACGACGTCGTGGACGGAGTCAAGGCCGAGAACTTCGTGTTGGTGGAAGCTCCCGTGTCGGATCCGACGAACATGACGACGCTGATCGAGCACAGCGCAGACGTTCGTCTGGAAGAAGCCGAAGCTTTTGCCGGACACCTCGTCCTGAGCTACCGCCGCGAGGCGCTCACTCGGGTTGCCGTGTGGCCGTTGACGGATGACGGCTACGGCGAGCGTCACGAAATCGACTTCGACGAAGAACTCTTCAGCATCGGTATGGGGTCCAACCCGGAATGGGCGCAGCCCACCATCCGACTCGGCTTCACGTCGTTCATCACTCCCGGGCAGGTGTACGACTACTACGTCGCCAGTGGTGAACTGGCACTGCGCAAGTCGCAGCCTGTTCTCGGTGACTTCGATGCGAGTAATTACGAGCAGCGTCGCGACTGGGCAGTGGCCGACGACGGAACCCGCATTCCGCTCTCGATCGTGAGGCGCGTAGGTGCGCCGGAAGGTCCCGCGCCGCTGCTGTTGTACGGCTACGGTTCCTACGAGGCGAGCATCGACCCGTCGTTCTCGGTTGCCCGCTTGTCGTTGCTCGATCGCGGCGTCGTCTTCGTGGTCGCACACGTGCGCGGCGGCGGCGAGATGGGTCGTCACTGGTACGAAAACGGCAAGACGCTCACGAAGAAGAATACCTTCACCGATTTTGTCTCGTGCGCAAAGCATTTGATCGACACCGGTGTCACGGCGGCCGATCGGATGGTTGCCGACGGCGGTAGTGCGGGTGGATTACTGATGGGGGCTGTCGCCAATCTCGCTCCGGAACTGTTTGCCGGCATTCTCGCCAATGTTCCGTTTGTCGACCCGCTGACGTCGATTCTCGATCCGTCGCTACCGTTGACGGTCATCGAGTGGGACGAATGGGGAGATCCGCTGCACAACAAGGACGTCTACGACTACATGCGCTCGTACAGCCCGTACGAGAACGTGGAAGCCAAGGACTATCCCGCCATTCTTGCGATCACGAGCATCAACGACACCCGCGTTCTGTACGTGGAGCCGGCCAAGTGGGTCGCGAAACTGCGCGCCACGAAGACCGGTGATGCTCCGCTACTTCTCAAGACCGAGATGAGCGCCGGACACGGCGGTGTCAGCGGTCGGTACGAGAAGTGGAAAGAGGTCGCATTCGAGTTCGCCTGGGTTCTCGACACGGTTGGCGCAAACTAGATTCTGTGTCAATCAGGTTCTGCGGTAACGAACCTGAGGGCGCCCAGCGCGCCCGTACTCGGTCTCCCGGGTGAGCATGCCGTCGTCTGCCAGCTTTTCCAGGTAGCGCCAGGCCGTCACCCGGGACACGCCGACCGATGCTGCCACCTCTGCAGCGGTCACGGGTCCCTCAGAATCCCGCACAGACGCTGCGACGAGTCCGAGCGTTTGAGATGCAAAGCCTTTCGGCGCCGCTGCTCGATCGTCGGACGTTCGTAGTGCGGACATCGCGCGGTCGATGTCGTGTTGACTGACCGCAGACTCTCCAGCGGGAAGTGCTGCACGATATTCGAGGTAGCGCTCGAGCTTGTCGCGGAATGCTGCGAAAGTGAACGGCTTGAGAAGATAGAGGACGATCCCGCGAGCCACGGCGCTTCGGACCACCTCCAGATCGCGCGCCGAGGTAACCGCGATGATGTCCGGACTGGGCCGCAACCCGCCCAGGGCGGAGGCCACGTCGAGACCGCTGGCGTCGGGCAACCCGATGTCGAGCAGGACCAGGTCGATGGGCTGGTCGGTGGCATTGGCCGCCGTAACTGCACGCACGGCGGCGTTCCCGGAATGAACCACGCCGTGGACCACGAATTCCGGCACACGCTCGACGTAGGAACGGTGTGCCTGCGCGATCAACGGTTCGTCGTCGACTATCAGTACACGGATCATCTCGGTGCTTCCGCCTCGCGCAGCGGGATACGGACAACCAGCATGGAGCCCATCGCCGGCTCGCTGGTGAGCGTGCCGCCGTGCCGTTTCACGACTTGAGAGACCAGTGCGAGACCGAGTCCGCGAGAGCCGGATTTTGTGGAGTAGCCACGGCCCTTGGCCTTTTCGAGTGCTTCGGGTGTCATTCCCGGGCCGCTGTCGGCGACGGCAACAACCATCATCGAATCCTCTTCCATTACCGTCACTTCCACCCACGGAGACTCGCTCGCGCGCGATGCGTCAATAGCATTGTCCACGAGATTGCCGACCAGCGTGACCAACTCGCGTGCATTGAGCGAAGGAACCGGACCGAGCGCGGTGTCTTCCGTGATGGTCAGGTCGACCCCGCGTTCGGTCGCTTCGCTCATTTTCCCGAGCAGTAGTGCGGCCAGCGCCGGCTCGTGGACCGCATTCATCAGACGATCGATCAGCTGTTGGGACACCCGCAATTCGTTGGTGGCGAAGGCCACTGCGTCCTCGTTTCGCCCCAACTCGACCATCGTGATGATCGTGTGCAGACGATTTGCGCTCTCGTGGGCTTGCGATCGAAGCGACTCGGCAAAACTTCGTACCGAATCCAATTCCCCGAGTACGTTCTGAAGTTCGGTGTGATCGCGAATTGTCAGCACGGTGCCAATTCTGTTGCCCTCCCACTCAACCGGGTGTTGGTTGACCACCAGCACACGCTTGTCGGTGAGGTGCACTTGATCCTTCGCGGGAGAGGCGTCGTCGACCCGCATGGTCTCGGGGATGGATGAAAGTGGCACGGGCCCGTCCGGTAGATCGAGGAGGCGACGTGCTTCGTCGTTGACGATGTCCACTCTCGCGTCTTTGCTTCGGCCTTGCCCGATCACCACCAAACCCTCACCGATGCTGTGCAGTACGGCGTCGTGGTGCTCGTACATGGTGCGCAGTTCGTCCGGAGCCATTCCCAGGGTCTGTCGCCTGATGCGTCGGCTCACCAGAAGTGAACTCAGGAGGGCGGCAAGAAGACCGCCGCCGGCAACGAACAGGATGACCGGAACGCTTTGGGCGAACTGCTTGCTGATCTGCTCGCGGGTGACACCGGCAGAAACCAGACCGACCAGGGTTCCGCCGGAATCGTAGACAGGAGTGACTGCGCGGATCGACGGCCCCAGCGACCCGGCGTACGTCTCCGTGAAGGTCACGCCGGCGAGTGCGCGGTCAATGTTTCCGTTGAACAGTTGACCGATCAGCTCCGGGCTCGTGTGGGTGAACCGAGTGCGATCCGGCGCCATCACCACGATGAAATCGACGCCGGTTGCCTGTCGTATCTTCTCGGTCTGTGGTTGCAGAATCGCGGTCGGGTCCGGGCTCGTCAGGGCGGCCGCCGTCGAATCCGACAGGGCGAGAGTCTGCGCTATCGAGCTCACCTGCCTGCGGATCGCGTCGTCGCTGTCTCGGCGTTCGTCGACAACTGCGAGAGCGGCCCCCACGCCGATGACCAGCGCCAACAACGCCAATTGCAGGAGCAGGATCTGCCTGGCGACGCTCATACGTCGGCCGGTCTTTCGTTCGACCATCGAGCGCCTCCTGAACGTAATGAACACAAACTTCCGGGCCCACCTGTTTGCAACAAGAATTCTCCACGACTCGAAGTGATCCCGATCACTTCACAGATATCCGATCCAAAGGACACCCCATGAGCAGCACGGCAACAGGGACAGTAGACGGTTCCCCACAGCCCGAGGGCACCAAGGCAAAGCGCGACAAGACGCATTGGCTCTACATGAGCGTCATCGTCGCGGTTATCGGCGGCATCCTCGTCGGTTGGCTCGCACCCGAGTTCGGTAAGTCCGTCGGTGTACTCGGCACGTTGTTCGTCAGCCTGATCAAGATGATGATCAGCCCGGTCATCTTCTGCACCATCGTGCTCGGCATCGGCTCGGTTCGAGCTGCGGCCAAGGTCGGCAAGGTCGGCGGCCTCGCACTCGCCTACTTCATCGGGATGTCCACCATCGCACTCGCGATCGGCCTGGGCGTCGGCAACCTGCTCAACCCGGGCAGCGGCCTGAACATCACGCCCAACGCGGCCTCCGTGGCCAAGCTTGCAGATCAGGCCCACAGCGCGGGCGGTACCTGGGACTTCATCGCGTCCATCATTCCGACGTCGATGCTGTCCTCCCTCACCGCCGGCAGCGTGCTGCAGACTCTGTTCGTCGCCCTTCTGGTCGGCTTCGCGATCCAGTCGCTCGGCAAGTCGGGTGAGCCGATTCTCAAGGCCGTCGGATACATCCAGAAGCTCGTGTTCAAGATCCTGACGATGATTCTCTGGCTCGCCCCGATCGGTGCTTTCGGCGCCATCGCCAGCGTCGTCGGCCAGACCGGTTTGAACGCCGTCGTCCAGCTCGGAACCCTGATGATCGGCTTCTACCTGACCTGCCTGATCTTCGTCTTCGGTGTTCTCGGAACGCTGCTGCGCGCGGTCACCGGATTCAACATCTTCAAGCTGGTCAAGTACTTGGCCCGTGAGTACCTGCTCATCTTCGCCACGTCGTCCTCCGAATCGGCACTGCCGCGTCTGATCGCCAAGATGGAGCACGTAGGCGTCGAGCGCACCACGGTGGGCATCGTCGTTCCCACCGGCTACTCGTTCAACCTCGACGGCACCGCGATCTACCTGACGATGGCCTCGATCTTCATCGCCGACGCCATGGGACAGCCGCTCGCATTCGGTGAACAGCTCTCGCTGCTGGTGTTCATGATCATCGCCTCCAAGGGCGCTGCGGGAGTCAGCGGCGCCGGTCTGGCCACGCTGGCCGGTGGACTGCAGAGTCATCGCCCCGAGCTTCTCGACGGCGTCGGACTCATCGTCGGAATCGACCGCTTCATGTCGGAAGCGCGAGCGATCACCAACTTCTCGGGCAATGCGGTCGCGACTCTCCTGGTCGGCGCGTGGACCAAGACGATCGACAAGGAACGCGTCATCGAGGTGCTCGACGGGAAGATTCCGTTCAACGAAGCCACGATGCTCGACGACGAGGACGAAGAAGAGCAGCACAAACTCGAAACGGCTCCGACCGGCACCAAGCAGTCATTTGTGAGCCATCACTAGATACTTCCGCTCTGCTGAACGTTTGACCGCACAGCAGGCGCGGAACCCGATCTACGATCAGTGATCCTGGTCGTAACGATGAAAGAGACCGCCGCACCAACCGTGCGACGGTCTCTTTCTGTTCGTGGGTGCTATGTGTACCAGGTGGGTTCGGGAATCTCGCCGGTCAGAAAACGACTACCGACTTCACGGCGCTTGTACGCGAGCGGATCGTGAAGGGTATGCGTCCGGATGTTGCGCCAGTAGATATCCAGGCCGACGTCGTTGGACGTGGCTCTGGCACCGGTCAGTTCGAAGATCTTGTTGCTGATCTCCAAGGAGACGTCGGCGGCGCGAAGTTTTGCGGCGGCGATGCGCACGGCGAGGTCGCCGCGAGCCTGCTCGGTGAGGTTTTCGCGAGCGTCGTGGAGCACGGCGTCGGCCTCACGGCTGACCTGATCCACGAAGGCCTCCGCCGCCCACAGCTTCGATTGCAAGTCGCCGTAGCCCTCACGGAGGTACCACTCGTCGGTTGCGATTTCGCGGTTGTCACCGCCGTACGGCCATGGACGCGTACGGGTTCGGGTGTACTCGGCCGCAGTGTCCAGTGCGCCACGGGCGATCCCGAGGTAGAAGTTCGCGAACACGATCTCGATCGCGGGGAAGTTCAGCGTGTTGTAGACCAGAGGTTGGAATTCCTTGTCGACAAAGCCTGCCGCACTTGCCCAGTCGACCTCGACGTCGTTGATCTCGACACTGCCGGAATCGGTGAGGCGCTGTCCGAGATTGTCCCAGTCTCCGCGGAAGACTATGCCGTCCTGAGCAGTCGGCACGATAGCGAACACATGCGTCGCAGTTCCGTCGATGATTCCTTCGAGCACCGTGAGGTCGGTGACTCGTCCGCCGGTGGAAAACGACTTCACACCGTTGAACACCAGGGTGTCTCCGCGATCCACGACGGTGAGGTCGGTGTCTCGAGGGTTCACCGCGCCGCCGAAGAAGAATCGGTTGCTCGTGTACAGCTCCTCGACAGCGGAGATCTGCGGATCGGTTCCGACCAATCTGGCTGCCCATGCCCACAGGTAGTGATACCCGAGCAGTTGCCCGATCGAGCCGTCGGCGCGCGCGATCTCCCGAACCACCTTGTAGGCGGTCTCCCATCGCTGCCCGCCGCCGCCGAACTCGATCGGACCCAGCAGTGTCACCAGACCACTGTCCTTGAGCAGCTGAACTTCTCGGAACGGTGGTTCGCCGGCTCGGTCGCGGGCGAGTGCGTCGGCGGCAAGGATGTTGCTCACCTCGCGAGCGCGGTCGATCCAGCCTTCGGATGTGTCGGGAACGCCGACGAAGACTTCGGTTTCACTGGTCACGGTCATGCCTGTACATCCTTTTCGGTCGGTGCAGTCCCGATGGCCCACACGTAAATCGGTTCGGTTCCGTTGATTTCGTAGTCGCCGACAACTTTGGATTTGAAGACGACCGGATTATGACTGGCCACGGTGCGGGCGTTGCGCCAGAACCGATCGAGATCGAGGTCGCGGCTCACTCCGGAAGCACCGAGTGCGTCGAAGATCTTGGCCGTGGCCGGAACGACGAGTCCGATCGAGGCGACTTGCCCTCGCCCCGAATCGATTTCGGCTGCGATATTGGCAGCTTTCTCTTCCTCCGGCGAGCCGGAGAATGCGGCTTCGTATGCCCATTGGGACGACTGTGCTGCGTGCAGCGCCACGGCCTCGGCTGCAAAGGCAGCAGAGGACACCTCGCCGACAACTTGCTGGATCTGCGAATCCTGCGCGTATCTCGGAGCGTTGCCGTGACTGAAGGTTCGAGTACGCGAGGCGACTCGACGAGAGATCTCGGTTGTCGCAGCCTTGGCGATGCCGGCGAGAGTGGCGAGATGGAAAAGTTGGTAGAACGCTGTCTGGTACTTGAATCGCGTCGAGAAGTCGAAGATGTTCTCCGGCTGGACTATTGCGTTCTCGTAGACGGACGAGCCGGAGCCAGTCGTCTGCTGGCCGAACCCGTTCCAGTCGTCACTGTGTGTGACACCGGGTTGTCTCGCTTCGACTGCGGCGATCACGAATGTGCCGGTGTCGGTGCGCTGCGAGTACAGGTCGATCCAGTCGGCGAAAATGGAACCTGTGCTGTAGAACTTTGCCCCGTTCGCCAGGAAATGGTCGGCATCGGGTGCGGGCGAGACCTTGGTGTTGGCTTCGCCCAATGCAACGTCGCCGATTTCGGTCCACGCGTTGCCGACCGACTGTCCCTCCGCGAAGCGTCGGAGCCAGGTGTCGCGCTCAGGCCCGGGGTCGGCGACCAGTCGGTCTTCGACAAACGCGAAATGACCGCGCAGTGCCTGGGTGATGTTGGAATCGGCGCTCGACAACTCGACTAGTAACCGGATCAATTGCGGGATGCTCGCGCCGGATCCACCGTGTGTTGTCGGCACCCGAACGGCGCCGAAGCCTGCTTTCTTGAGTGCGTCGATCTGTTGGAAGGGAAGTACGTGATCGCGTTCGCGTTCGACGACGGCTTGTGCGATGTCCGCGAAGATCGGACGGAATTTTGCTGCCAGTGTTTCGTAGTCGACCTCACTCTTGATCGGATCTGCAGACCGGGAAACGGCATTCGGCGTCAGTGCGGTGGTCATGGGAAGCATGCAAGCTGTAATCACCAGGGGCGTCGATCCTTCATCGCGACCTGATTCGAAGTGTTGTCAGTCCGCGCAAATCTCGGTTCGATGGCCTGCCGGGCAGTTGTACCGGAATCGGATGGTCAGTGCGATTGCTCGTGAAGGTGTTCTACGATCCATCCGTTCCATTCGACAGTTCCTCCGGAACCACAATCGTGTCGGAACGGCTGCCCTGGAGAGCCGGGTCGAACGACCACGCGAAAGTCTCTCGCCTCCAATCGAAGATCGACAGTCGTATGTTCTCCGTCGACGCTCTCGGTGACACTCTCGAGTGCGTCCGTCGCGACGATGCCGGTAACGCGTCGGACTGCGTGTTCGGCGGCCTGAGCGGCCTGTGACAGTGCCGCTCGGCCGCGCAGGTGCAGCAGCTCCAATTCTCCGGCTTGGTATTTTTCGGCTGCATCGATCGCGGAGTTGCCGTCCAGTCGGCTGAAATAGACTGCGGCGGGCCACGCAATCATGTTGGCCGCGAATCGATCTCCGCCGATGTGACTGCATTCCCACACATCTGCGATCTGTGCCGCGTTCAGCGCCGACACGACCGGGCGACCGAGTTCCGCGCAGCACGCATCCTTCTTTCCATGTGTGCAGACCGCGAAGAGCGGTTCCGTGCGGGAGCGGCCGAAGTCGGGTTCCACTCCGGTGGCCATCGATTCGAACGGCAGTACCGACAGGTCCTCGTATCGGTCGACCGACCCTTCCCGCATCCACTGACGTGTGCCGTCCGTCCAGGCGAGTACGCACATCGGGGTGAGGACTCGGCGGTTGCGGGGCCGCCGGATCACCACGAGGCGAATACGACCCTGCGCTGCGTAGATTTTTTCGGTGAGTGCGACTGGGAGAACGTCGTCAGGAGCGGACGCCGGCCAGGGGCCGGGGTGCTCGATCAACACCCACAGATGTGTCATTCCGGCGCGACCGACCATCGGTTCGCCGGCGGTCGACGACTGCCGTGTACAGGCGTGAGGGCGTCGACTGGTTTGCGGATTGGCGACAAATTCCGGAAAGCACTGCATAGATGCCTTCCCCAGGACACCGTCGCTGCAGGTGTGGCAGGGAAGGGAAGACATGATGAGGCTCCGGTCTCGTAGGTTAGGCTCACCAGACTATTGGATGGTGAATCCTTTGCTCAGCCGTGGTGAATGCGCGTGGCTGTGACGGTCGAAAGCAGTCGGTAACAGGAGTGTTGGGAATGAAACGCAGTAACTCGCGGGCGAAGTACGTGCTGGGTGGTTTTGTCCTCGCCGCCATCGTGGCAACGACAACGGCGTGTGGCAGTGACGACAAGACGGATACCGACAGTCAGTCCGCCGACACCGTGCATGCGGTCACCCATGCCCGCGGAACCACGGACGTACCGATGGATCCGCAGAGAGTTGTCGTGCTCGAGCCGGTTCAGCTCGACACGTCGGTAGCGCTGGGCGTGATTCCCGTGGGCACCGCGGTCCTCAGCGAGACGACCGGTGTTCCGGCGTACCTCGGTGAGAAGGCCGCGGAGATCGAGATGGTCGGCACCGTCGCGGCGCCGAACCTCGAGAAGATCGTCGCACTGAGCCCGGACCTGATCATCGGAACGGAATCGCGGCACGGTGATCTGTACGAGCAACTCGCTGCCATCGCGCCGACCGTCTACATGGCGACCCAGACCGATCCGTGGCAGGACAACGTCCAGTTCGTCGCAGAGGCGTTGAACAAGACCGATCAGGCAGGCGAACTGCTCGGTGATTACACGGCACGCTGCGAGGAAGTGGCGAGCAAGCACAGCACCGAGGGCAAGACCGCTCAGCTCATCCGTCCACGCGACGACGTTCTGACGCTGTACGGACCAACGTCGTTTGCCGGAAGCACTCTCGAATGCGCGGGACTCACGATTCCCGCACGCGACTGGGAGAACTCGATCTCCGTCGACCTCTCCCCGGAATTCGTCTCCGGAGCCAACGCCGACCTCATCCTGGTCACCTCCGCGAAACCGGCCGATGCCAGCACGATGCCGAAGGCCGTGGCGGACAACGCCGGATTCTTCCCGAACCCACATCTGGTCGACATGTCCTACTGGATCACCGGCGTCGGACCGCTCGGCGGCCTCACCGTTCTGGACGACCTCGATCGCATTCTCGGAGCATCGAAGTAGCAGTAGGTGAGAACAAGCAGTAGGTGAGAACAAGCAGTGGGCGAGAACTGGCAGTCGGCAAGAGTCGCTAAGTTGGACCTATGACAACTCCAGTACAGAACATCGCGATCAACACCCTCGGTGGCGTGCCCACCTCGTTGGGTGAATACGACGGCCGTGCCGTGCTCGTGGTCAACGTGGCATCCAAGTGTGGACTGACCCCGCAGTACTCGGCGCTCGAGAAGCTGGCCGGCGAGTACGCCGATCGCGGTCTGACCGTGATCGGCATCCCGTGCAACCAGTTCATGGGGCAGGAACCGGGTACCGCCGAAGAGATCGAGACGTTCTGCTCCACTACCTACGGCGTCACGTTCCCGCTCCTCGAGAAGATCGAGGTGAACGGCGAGAACCAGCATCCGCTGTACGCCGAACTCACCAAGGCCGCCGACGCCGAAGGCGCTGCGGGCGACATCCAGTGGAACTTCGAGAAGTTCTTGATCGGACCGGACGGCACCGTCGTCAACCGCTTCCGTCCGCGGACCGAGCCTGACGCTCCCGAGGTTGTCGCCGCCATCGAAGCCGCGCTTCCCAAGAATTAGTAGCTGCGCTTCTCAAGAGTTAAACGCTCGTTGCTGAAAACTGCCGCCGGATGATCATCCGGCGGCAGTGTGCTGTTCACCCACAGCTGCCACTATCGGAGTATGTCCGCAGAACTGATCGTGTCGGTATCCGGAATCAGAGACGAGACATGTTATCTCGCTGCCGGATTCGCAGACGAGATGGACGCTCGAGGTGTCCGCCTGTCGCTCCTCGTGGCGCCGCGACTGAAGGACAAATACCGGCTGGCCGACGACGCGGTGACGACGGCCTGGCTGCGTGAGCGTCGTGAGCACGGCGACGCCATCGTTCTGCACGGCTACGACCAGGCCGCGACCAAGCGTCGTCGAGCCGAGTTCGCCACTCTGTCGAAGCACGAAGCAAAACTGCGACTACTCGCTGCGGATCGGGTTCTCGAGCATGCAGGCCTTCGGACCCGGGTGTTCGCACCGCCGCGCTGGGTGGCGTCGCCTGGTGCCATGTCGGTGTTGCCGGAGACCGGCTTTCGGACGATGGCAGGCCTCGGCGCAGTACACGATCTGACCCGTGGAACCTTGCAGCGGGGAAGGGTTTTCGGTATCGGCGAGGGCTTCAAGGCCGAGCCGTGGTGGTGTCGCGCATTGGTTCTCGGAGCTGGGCGCGCCGCCAAGCGTGGGGGACTGGTCAGATTGTCGATTACTGCCAAGCAGTTGGGAAACGAGGGCCCACGTCAGGCTGTTCTCGACGCTGTGGACCTCGCGCTTTTTCATGAGGCCACCTCGCAGGTATACCGATGGAACTCTCCGTCGCAGGAGCTCGGCGCTGCCTGAATTCGGCCATTGGCAACTATTCGATAGCTGCGAGACGGTGTCGTGTGTCCGGGTTGCCCGAGCAGGCAGACTCTTCGCATTTATCCCGTTCCTTGCAGGCAGTAGGGCCGATTTGGTCAAATTCGCATAAAGTGGACGTTGAATTCGAGTACGGCGTCGCCCAACCTTTTCGCTGCTACAGTGCGTGCAGTTAATCTGCCGCTAGTAGACGAAGTTGAGGTTCACCATGCGCGCACGAGGGTTCTCCAAGTCGGCCGAGGGTCTTGTCGCTCTGGCTGTGGGCGCAGTCGTCTGTGCTGCAATCGTCCCGGCAGTTGCGTCTGCCGCTCCGACCGGCGTGGTTCACACGCTGCCGACGGGCGGTGTCGACGGCGGTGCGAGCGAAGGCACCCGCACCGCAACTGTCGACGACGAAGGTGAGCAACTCACACTGCGGCTTCACAAGATGAATCTGCGGGGATCCGACTTCTCGATGGCCGTACAGGAAAGCGGCGGCGAGCTGACCGATGTGGTGATCCCGGCGCCCCGTTCGTACATCGGCAGTGTGGAAGGGCATCCGGACGCAATCGTCTCGGCCATCGTCGACTCCGCCGGAACACTGCGCGGGCAGGTGATTTTCGATCGTGGTGCTTCGATCGAGTTCGTGGGATCCGACGTGGTCGGTCGCAGCACGGCGCCGATCGACGCAAAACCCAAGTGGCCGAACGCCTCTATCGCGTCGGCCTCGGCCGCAAGCGTCGGCAAGACGGTGAAGCAGTTCGTGGTGGGATTGGATCTGAGTGGCGAGTGGTACTCCGCGCACGGCGCAGGCAGTCCCGCCGTCGCTCTGGATCGGGCCGAGGAATCGATGGCCCGAACCGCTGCCATCTGGATCAGAGACGTCGGAATTCGGCCGATCCTGGGTCGGGTTGTCCTTCGGGCCGATGCCGCGAGTGACCCGTATTCGAGCAGTTGTGAAGACCTCGACCAGTTGGAAGGTCTGTGGTCCGATCAGGTCGGGACGAGCGTCGACCAGGCGACTGTCGTCTGCGCTTCCGGTGGCGGCAATGCCTACTACTCGAGGTTCGAACTCGATCACAGCTACGCGCAGGTCGGTGCCGAGCCCGATGGCAACTTCAGCCGCGTCCTCCGCCACGAGTTGGGCCACAACTTCTACGCCGACGACTATCACGGCGGCGGCGCCGAGGGATCGACCATCATGAACGGCAACGACCTCTCGCGCTTCGACGGCACCGAATTTGCTGCCATCGTCGATGCCGCGGACGCGGCCTCGGCTCGACTCGACGACGTCGGTCGGTACACCGCAAGCCCGATTCCGCCGTACGCCGCACTCGACACCGCACAGGTCCGCTCAGGTGGCACAGTCACCGTCGACGCCGTCGCGAATGATCATGACAGCAACGGAGATTCGATCAAGGTATCCGGGGTCGAGGCGACGTCACTTCTCGGTGGCACCGTAAAGCTCGAAAACGGCGAAGTGGTGTTCGAGGCCGGAACGAAGACAGGCACCGACAGGATTCTCTACACACTCACCGACGCAGCCGGTGGGACGAGCACCGGCTGGATCATCGTCGATGTGAGTGCGTGAGGACTGAATCAGGCGACTTCGACGCTCGACTCCTCGCCGAGAACTCGGAACTCGGTACCGTCGGCAGCCATTTCCGAGTAGCGACCGTAGAAGATGCCTGTGGCTTCGTCGCGGATGATCGCTTGATGGATGGGAACCGCGACGCGCGGCGCTACCGCGCGAAGGTAGTCGATGGCCTCCGAGATCTTGAGCCACGGTGCGGCGGCGGGAAAGGCAAGAACGTCGACCTTCTGTTCGGGGACGTAGAGGGAATCGCCGGGATGCATGAACTGCGCCGGGTTGGTGGCGTCGCCGAGGAGGAACGCGGTGTTGTCGATCATCGGTAGGTCCGGATGGATGATCGCGTGCTCTCCGCCGGTTCCGGTCACCTCGACGTCGCCGATGCTGAACCGGTCGCCCGGCCGGACTCCCGTCCAGCGCCCACCGAGCTTCTCAGCCGTCTGCGGATCGCTGTACAGCACCGCGTCGGGGTTCGCTTCGGCCAGTTCGGGTAGCCGCGCCGGGTCGGCGTGATCGGGGTGTTGATGTGTCACGAGGATGGCGTCGAGGCCGGTGATGCCTTCGAATCCGTGCGAGAAGTTGCCGGGATCGAAGAGGATTTTCGATCCGTTCAACTCCACGAGCACACAGGAATGGCCAAAATGTGTCAGTCGCATGATTTCGAGTATGCGCCGCCCTGGAGTGACTCGCAGGCGGGTTTCGCGGGTGTTGGCCGTCACGCCCCGATCACTCGATGCGAACCATCTCGGGTGCGCCCGGTAAACTGGCCATCACCCGAGCGTTTCACTCCGGGTTCGCGCACTAGTACCGAGGAGCAGCACGTGGCCCGTGTCGTCGTCGAAGTCATGCCCAAGGCCGAGATTCTCGACCCCCAGGGACAGGCAATTGTCGGGGCACTGTCTCGCCTGGGCTTTGCAGGAGTATCCGATGTCCGTCAGGGCAAGCGGTTCGAGTTGGAGATCGACGGCAGTGTCGAAGACGCCGAACTCGAGAAGATCGCCGAAGGCCTGCTGGCCAACACGGTGATCGAGGATTGGACCGTCAGGCGAGTCGAGGCATGAGCGCACGTATCGGGGTTATCACGTTCCCGGGCACGCTCGACGATATCGATGCCGCTCGGGCCATCAACCTGGCCGGCGGTGAAGCTGTCGAACTCTGGCACGGCGACGCAGACCTCAAGGGTGTCGACGCGGTTGTCGTTCCCGGAGGATTCTCCTACGGCGACTACCTTCGTTGCGGCGCGATCGCACGTTTTGCTCCCGCGATGGGCAAGGTTGTCGAAGCAGCCAAGGGCGGCATGCCGGTCCTGGGCATCTGCAACGGTTTCCAGATCCTCTGCGAAGCAGGTTTGCTCCCCGGTGCCCTGACCCGTAACCAGGGTCTGCACTTCATCTGCCGCGACGAGTGGTTGACGGTCGAAGCCAACAACACGGCTTGGTCCTCGCGTTACGAGGCCGGCGCCCAGATCCTCATCCCGCTCAAGTCGGGTGAAGGTCGCTTCCAGGCTTCCGAGAATGTTCTCGACGAACTCGAGGGCGAAGGCCGCGTCGTCTTTCGCTACTCGGAGGAGAACCCCAACGGTTCGCAGCGTCGTATCGCCGGTATCTCTTCGGCCAACGGCCGCGTCGTCGGTTTGATGCCGCACCCCGAGCACGCCACCGAGGCTCTCACCGGACCGAGCGACGACGGACTCGGCTTGTTCTACTCGGCACTCGACGCGATCGTCACTGCCTGATCGCCTGCTGATTTTCACCACTGAACGCCGACCGGAAATCCGGTCGGCGTTCAGTCGTTTGTGGGGGCGTCCCGGTTCTCGGGTTACTGGCTGTAGGAACTGAGGAAGTTGCCGAGACGCTCGAGGGCGGTCGCGAGGTCGTCGGTGTTCGGCAGGGTCACCAACCGAAAGTGGTCGGGTTCGATCCAGTTGAACGCGCGGCCGTGACTGACCAGAATCTTCTCCGATTCCAGTAGATCGAGAACGAACCTCTCGTCGTCGACGATGCCGAACTTGTCGACGTCGAGCTTCGGGAACAGATACAGCGCGCCGTCGGCCTGCTGACAGCTGATCCCGTCGATGCTGTTGAGCGTGCTGAGCGCGAGATCGCGCTGTGCTGTCAGTCGGCCCTGCGGGAGCAGGAGGTCCTCGATGGACTGGCGTCCGCCGAGTGCGGTCTGGATCGCGTGCTGCGCCGGCACATTGGCACACATTCGCATGTTGGCCAGCAGTTTGATGCCTTCGATGAAACTCGACGCCCGCTCGAGTGGTCCGGTGATGGCCAGCCATCCGGCTCGGAACCCGCAGACGCGGTAGGCCTTGGACAGCCCCGAGTACGTCAGACACAAAACGTCTCGCCCGGTCATCGACGCAAGGTTTGTCATGGATCGGCCGTCGTAGACGATCTTCTCGTAAATTTCGTCGGCGAAGAGCATCAGGTCATGCTTGCGGGCAATGTCGACGAAGCGTTGCAGCACCTCCGTCGAGTAGACGGCGCCCGTCGGATTGTTGGGATTGATGACGACAATCCCTCGGGTGCGCGGAGAGATCCGGGCTTCCAGATCGTCGAAGTCCGGTGCCCAGCCCTGGCTTTCATCGGTGAGGTAGTGAACCGGCGTGCCGCCGGCAAGTGAAACCGAAGCCGTCCACAAGGGGTAGTCGGGAGCGGGAATCAGGATCTCGTCCTCGGGATTGCAGAGCGCCTGCATCGTCAGCGTGATCAGTTCGGAGACGCCGTTTCCGAGATAGATCTCGTCGACGGTGACGTCGGTGATACCCCGCGTCTGGTAGTACTGGACCACCGCGGTGCGCGCCGAATACAGTCCGCGAGAATCGCAATATCCCTGGGCAGTGGGGAGATTGCGGATCATGGCCATCATGATTTCGTCCGGTGCTTCGAATCCGAAGGGGGCCGGATTACCGACGTTGAGTCGCAGGATCGTGTGTCCCTGATCCTCGAGTTCTTCGGTCTTGTCGAGAATTCGCCCTCTGATGTCGTACCTGACATTCTCGAGCTTGCGGGCCTGATCGATGGGTGTGTTCACGCGGTTACGTACCTCTCCGGTTCGGGTGGGCGAGTTGTGTTTCAGATGAGAAGGGCGCCTCAGGGTTCGGTCTGGAAACGGACATTGATTCGCGATAGCGCTAGCGGCGAGAGGAGAGTAGCGCTACTATGATTCGACATGTCCAATGATAGCAGTTCGAGGATTGTCGCAGCCTTGCGCGAATGGATCGCGACGGCACCTCCAGGCGCGAAGCTTCCGTCCACTCGGTCGCTCGTGAGCCTGCACGGGGCGAGCCCGGTCACCGTGCAGAAGGCGCTGCGAACGCTGGTATCTCAGGGGGTGGTGGAGGCTCGTCCCGGTGTGGGGACCTTCGTACGCGCCGCACGCGTCGTGCGACCCAACGATTACGGGTGGCAGACAGCGGCGCTCGGATCGCCGAACTATCGTCTGCAGCTGCCTATTGCGCTGCAGTCCACCTCCAACGACGTGATCGCGCTGCATTCCGGCTATCCGGCCCGAGAGCTGTTGCCCGAAGGTCTGGTTCGTGCAGCCTTCACCAGGGCGACGCGAACCGACGCCGTGTTCAATCGGCCCCTCGCCGCCGGGCTTCCGGAACTGCAGTCCTGGTTTGCCTCCGAATTGGGTTCCGCAACTCCCGCCGGGATCACTCCGCCCGGGCCGAACGACGTGGTTGTACTTCCCGGCAGTCAGGGTGGGCTTGCGACGTCCTTCCGTGCGCTGGTGGGGGAGGGGCGTCCGTTGCTCATGGAATCGCCGACCTACTGGGGTGCGATCCTGGCTGCCGCGCAGGCCGGTGTGACGGTCATTCCGATCTCCAGCGGCGCCAACGGTCCTGATCCCGAAGAGCTTTCGCGTGCATTCGAACAGACCGGTGCCCGTGCGTTCTACGCGCAACCGAGCTTCGCGAGCCCGACGGGAGCGCTGTGGTCGCCGTCGTTGGCTGACAAGGTTCTCGACACCGTCCGTCGGCACGGCGCCTTCCTCATCGAGGACAGTTCGGCGCTCGACTTCGGAATCACCGCAGATCCCAGCCCCATCGCTGCACGCGACGACAGCGGACACGTCGTCTACCTTCGTGCACTGACCAAGAGCGTGTCGCCATCGGTGCGAGTTGCCGGATTGATCGCCCGAGGCCCGGCCTACGAGCGGATTCTTGCTGATACACAGGCAGATTCGATGTATGTCAGTGGGATGCTGCAAGCGGTAGCGCTCGACGTCGTGACTCAGCCGGCCTGGCGCACGCACTTGCGCCGGCTTCGTCACCAACTCGAGGCCAGACGCGACCTCCTCGTGTCGAGTCTGCGCGAGCATGCGCCGGACGCTCACCTCGACGCTGTACCGCAAGGCGGACTCAACCTCTGGCTTCGGCTCCCGGACACCACGAATCTCGAACGTGTCGTGCAGGACTGCCGGTCGGCCGGCGTCATCGTCGGGGCCGGTGACGATTGGTTCCCGGCAGAACCGACCGGAAAGTTCTTGCGGCTCAACTACGCCGGACCGAACCCGGGTGAGTTCCCCGACGCCGCCCGCATCATCGGCCGAGCAATCACACAACATATGTAGAACTTCACCTCGCTGGTGGTTGACCTGAACTTCCGTTGAGGTTTTATCGTCGTGTCCATGAACAAACAAGCGATGCAGCCACCGGCCAATCAGCCGATCGGATTCTGGACAGCGCGCGCCGGTGAAGCGATTCGCGCGCGCACGCGCGGAGCGCTCGAAGCAATCGGCGTGACCCAGCCGGGGTGGTGGGTCCTGCACCAACTTTCGCTGCACCCTGAAGGGGTGGAGCGAGCTGTCCTCCTGCGAACGATCGGTCCGAACGAATCAACCGACGTGATCGACGCGGCCGTCGACTCTGCTCTCGACCTGGGCTGGGCGCGTGAAGACGAGTCTGTCCTTCTCCCTACTGATGCGGGCACCCAGCAGTTCGATCGCGCCGCGCGGGTACAGCAGATGCTGCAGGAAGAGCGGATGCAGGGAATCAGCGAAGAAGAATTCGTCACCACCATCACGGTTCTGCAGCGAACCATCAAGAACGTGGGCGGCGACGCCTGGCACTGGTAGCCACCACTACCGCGGCCCGCTGTCTGGCAGGGCGGCCTCGATCAACTCGACGGCACGAGATACACCGCCCGCCGCTGCGAGTTCTTTTGCCAACTCTGCACTGCGTCGGCGGAACTCGTCCGAGCTCACCCGGGTCAGCGCCTCACGAAGCTCTACTGGCGTGACGGTAGCGCCGTCGACGCGTACTGCGACACCGGCGTCGACGAGCGAGTCGGCGTTGCCGAACTGATCGACGGCTTGCGGCACCGCGATCATGGGTGTGCCGGTCACGAGGCCCTCGCTGGATCCGCCCATACCCGCGTGGGTCACGAATGCGTCGGCCTGCTGCAGAATCGCGAACTGCGGTACCCAGCGGTGTATTTCGACGTTGGCGGGTAGTGGTCCGAGATCCGAGATCTGCACCTGCTTTCCGATCTGGAGGACGACGTGCCAGCCGTCCATCGGGCCGAAAGCCTCGACGCAGGTGCGATAGAAATCCGGATGATCGGTGAAGGCTGAACCCAGCGAAATCAACACAAGCTTGCGTTCGGGATCCGGGTTCACCCAAGGTTGATTGCTCGGTTCGAGTGCGGGGCCGACGAACGTGTAGACGTCGCGGTTCACACGATCGGCGTTGGGCTGCATCGATTCTGCGATCAGCACGATTGCACGGGGTGGGCGTCCGGTGAACTCACGCGGATCGACCTCGACGCCTTCGGCGCGGAAGAACCGGGCCTCCCGATCGAGCAGGTCGACGCCTCTCGGATCGGAACGAATCTCGTCGTACATCGGTGCGGCGTCGTCTTCGTAGCCGTCCCAGGCAACATACGTCGGCGACAACTGGATGATGGGAACGTTCCACTGCTGAGCCAGTATTCGCGCGGGGATCCCGGCGATGTCGTAGAGAAAGAGGTCGGGACGGTCGTCGTCGTAGATTTGGCGCAGCTGCGGCAGCATCGCCTCGTAGTCGTCCTGGAAAATCGTCAACTGATCGATCAGATCCCCATCCCAACTCTTCTCCGGTTCGGCGCCGTCAGGGGAAGGAACGAGGCTGGGCAGCGTGGAGACGTACGGTGCGAATTCAGCCCCGGTCGCCTCGATGACCTCGCGCATCGACTCGTCGTTGGCGTAGGTGACGCGGTGACCGGCGGCGACGAGACGCGCGATGATCGCCAGGCTTGGATTGACGTGGCCAGGTGCCGGAATGCTCACCATGGCGATATGTCTGCGGGTCATCGATCACTCCTGTCGTCTGACTGTTGTCGAACAACAACTGTTCTGGAACAACTCCGGATACCGGACCGAGACTATCCACCAGGATGGGTAACGGCATCTGATTTTTGCCGGGGAAGTACCGTGCGCACTCGAGTAGGACTACGCATCCGAGTGCCGGGATGGGCGAGCAGACTTCGAAGCATGAGCACACCGACAACACCTTCGAAGACCACTGCAGCCTTCTATCTGAAGGCCGGAATAGCCTTTGCCGTCAGTTTTGTCGGCACCCTCCTCGGAATTGCGTATCTTCCGATCGATGCGTGGCAACGCGGATTTCTCGGAATGTCCTTGCTGTTCTTGGTCACCAGTACGTTCACGTTGGCCAAGGTGATTCGTGATCAGCAGGAGGCGTCTACCGTCAGGGTTCGAGTGGACGAGGCTCGACTCGAGAAGTTGATCGCCGAGCACGATCCGTTCAAGGCAGCTGCCTGAGTCCCATCGGCACAGTGAGGACGAGCGTGCTGCCGAGCGGCTGCTCGTTGCGGCGGGCCGTCAGGTTGCCGCCATGCGCCAGCGCGAGGCTCCTCGCAATGGTCAGTCCCAAACCGGAGCCGTCGGATCGATCACCGCGATGGAAACGGTCGAAGACGGATTCGAGTTGGTCTGCGGGAATTCCGTCACCGGTATCGGTGACGGACACTGTGAGGTGATCACCTTCCCGTGCGAGTGTCACCGTCACCGAACCTCCGGTTGGAGTGTGCCGCAACGCGTTTTCGAGCAGGTTGGCGAGGATCTGTTCGATTCGTTGGCGATCGACCTCGGCCGTGATCGGTTGCGGAGGTAGCGCGGTCGTCAATTCGACTCCACGATCGGCAAAACGTGGCCCCGCTGCTGCCGTTGCGCTGCAGACGACGTCGTCGAGATTCTCGGTCCGGCGATCGAGTTCGAGAGCGTGTTCGTCGGCAGCGGAGACGTCCGCCAGATCGCACGACAGCCGACGCAGACGTTCGAGTTGATCGCGCATCACCGACCATGATGAAGGATCTGTCGGCACAACTCCGTCCTCGATGCCGTCCACGTACGCAGCCAAAGTCGATACCGGAGTGCGCAATTCGTGGGCAAGGTCGGCAAGCAGTCGTTTGCGGACCCGATCCGAATGATCAAGGCGTGCAGCCATGTCGGCGAATGCCGTTTCGAGACGCGTGAAATCGGCATCTACGTCGGACTTGCCGATAGTCACGTCGAAGTTCCCGTCGGCGACGCTTTGCGCCGCCTCTGCCAGCATGGTGATCGGTGCCGTGACGCGTCGGACGATGTAGACCGCGGCGATGCCTGCGCCCACCAGCGCGACCGCGATCCCGCACAACAGAGCAATGGTCATGGTCTGAGCGAATGCTTCTTCGGTGTGGGTACGGACATTCGAGTCTTCGATGCCGGCCATCATGAGGTGGTTGTGAAAGAGCGGGGCAGCGACGGCGATGGCAACGGCGGCGATGACGAGGCAGGCGACGAACAGGACGACAAGCTGCGCGAGCAGTAGTTTTCCGCGTAGCCCGAGTCTTTTCATGACGACCGCGTTCATGACGACCGTGTTCATGACGACCTCAGGGAGTATCCGACGCCCCTGACGGTTCTGATGAACCGCGGATCGGTCGCGTCGTCGCCGAGTTTGCGGCGTAATGCACGGACATGGACGTCGACGATGTGCTGGTCCCCGAACCAGGACGACCCCCACACCGAGGCGATGATCTCGGCCCGACTCCAGGCTGCGTCGGGTCGGGATGCGAGCGCGGACAACAGGGTGAACTCGGTGGGGGTCAGATCGACCAGGTTGTCGTCGACACGGACCGTGCGGGCCAGGACGTCGATGTCGAGTCCGGGAGGCGTTGGCAGCACTTTCGGCAGCAAACTCGACGCGCGTGGCCGTCTGAGCAGAGCTTTCACTCGCGCAACCAACTCGCGGGGGCCGAAGGGCTTGACCACGTAGTCATCCGCGCCGGCCGCCAGACCCGTCACCTTGTCCGACTCTTCACCGCGGGCGGAGAGCATCAGGATGTACGCGTCCGAGAAGGTGCGGATTCGTCGGCAGACTTCCATGCCGTCGAAGCCCGGGAGCATCAGATCGAGCACGATCAGCGCGGGCTCGAATTCGCGCACCGAACGTACTGCGCTCGGCCCGTCGTGGGCGAGGCGCACGGTGAATCCTTCGCGTGTCAGATAGTTGGCGACAACCTTCGCGAGGGCAGTCTCGTCGTCGACGACAAGAACACGCCCCGGTTCCTCACCAGGTCGTAGTTCGGCGCTCATCAAACCGAGGTTAGTCGACTGCGTGTCTGCATTGCTGTCGTGTGGTGGTTTCCGCTCGACTGTGAAGATTCGATGAAGGAAGCCTGTTTGGGCCGGTTATCGGGCTTCGAGGCGGATTTTCGCCGGTAACGTGGCAACTGTGCATGTGCAGCATTGTTGTCAAATCAATTGTGGTGCAGTGCATATCGAACAGAATCAATTTTCGGGAGTGAAACATGTCTTTGACGGTCAGGAAGAGCGCCGCACGGTTCGTACCGGTTGTGGCAGCGGCAGCACTGTTGATTGCCGGATGCTCGGACAACTCCGGGGAGAGCGTCAACCATTCTTCCGAAACAACCAGCGTCGCAGCACAGTCGGAGATTCCTGCGGGTGTCAATGCTGCCGACATCGAGTTTCTCGAAGGGATGTACCCGCATCACGCGCAGGCATTGGACATGGCCAGAATGGTCGACGGTCGAACCGACAATGCCGAACTTCTCTCTCTTGCAGCGCAGATAGAGGCAGCGCAAGGCCCGGAAATGGCTCAGATGACGGAATTGCTGACGAAGTGGGGACGCCCCGATCCTTCGTCGAGTTCGATGGAGGGCATGGATGATTCGGCGCATGCGGGACACGGCGTCGGGATGGCCGAGATGCCGGGCATGATGTCGGCCGACGACATGACCGCCCTCACCGACGCCAGTGGCGCGGAGTTCGACAAGTTGTGGCTGACGATGATGATCGAGCACCACAAGGGTGCCATCACCATGTCCCAGACCGAACTCGACAACGGGCTCGATCCATCGGCGGAAAAGATGGCAGAAGCGATCATTGCCGGTCAGCAGGCGGAAATCACTCAGATGGAAGCGATGTTGAAGGAGAAATGAACGGTTGACCTCGGCCGCGTGACCTTGCTCGGTGGCCGAGTCGGGCATACGTTCGAGGCTGATGGTTTGACCGCTGCAGTGCCGAAATCACACGCGAGGGGATGACCGCCACATGGATCACAGTCAGATGGACCATAGCGAGACGGACCATAGCGAGACGGACCATAGCGCGATGGACCATGGCCAGATGGAGCACGGTGCACACGGTGGTCACGCGGATCATGTCGCACAGTTCCGGACGTTGTTCGCAGTCATGCTGGTAATCGCAGTTCCGGTTGTTGCGGCAGATGCGATGTTCGCTGATCTGGTCGGGTACACATTGCCGGAAAACGCTCTGGTGGAATGGATCTCACCGGTACTCGGCACCGTGATGTACTTCTGGGGAGGCAAGCCGTTCCTCACCGGCGCTGTCGCCGAAATACGTTCTCGGCAACCCGGAATGATGCTTCTGATCGCACTTGCCATCACCGTTGCCTTCTTCGCTTCTTGGGCTGCAAGTCTGCACTGGGTGGATCACACTCTTGATTTCTGGTGGGAGCTCGCGCTTCTGATCGTGATCATGTTGTTGGGTCACTGGATCGAGATGCGTTCGCTCAGTCAGACATCGAGCGCCTTGGATTCGCTTGCCGCTTTGCTGCCCGACGAGGCCGAACGGGTGGTGGGGGAGTCGGTGGAAACCGTGCCCACCGCAGCTCTGGCCACCGGCGACCTGGTGATAGTTCGTCCCGGCGCCCGCGTTCCCTCGGACGGAACGGTCGTCGAGGGAAGCGCCGACATGGACGAATCCATGATCACGGGCGAGTCGAAGACCGTCCGCCGGACTGTCGGAGATCAGGTGGTGGCCGGCACCGTAGCCACCGACTCGGCACTTCGGCTTCGAGTCACCGCTGTGGGAGAAGACACCGCGCTCGCCGGTATCCGGCGCCTGGTCGAACAGGCCCAGAACTCGTCGAGTCGTGCTCAGGTGTTGGCGGACAAGGCCGCTGCTCTGCTGTTCTGGTACGCACTGGGCGCGGCAGTGCTGACCGCGATCGCCTGGAGTATCTGGGGCACACCCGAGAGCGCAGTCACCCGGACGATCACCGTTCTGGTGATCGCCTGCCCGCACGCGCTCGGGTTGGCGATTCCGCTGGTCGTCTCCATCGCGACGGAACGGGCAGCTCGGGCTGGGATTCTGATCACCGACCGCATGGCCCTCGAGGCGATGCGCAACGTAGACACCGTTCTCTTCGACAAGACCGGCACTCTCACCAAGGGGGAGCCCGCAGTGGTCGGTGTGCGCGGCGTCGACGGGTACTCCGACGACGAAGTTCTCAGCGCAGCCGCTGCCGTCGAATTCGACAGCGAACATCCACTCGGGCGCGCCGTCGTCGCAGCAGCGCGGGAGTTGTCGCTCGAATTTACTTCGGGTTCCGACTTTCAGGCGCACAACGGGATCGGGGTTGCTGCGGACGTCGGCGGCGTTCGCGTCGGTGTCGGCGGACCGGGGATGTTGAGATCGGTCGGGGCCACAGCGATCCCGGGGACCGAAGAGTGGCTCAGTGACGGGTCGACGGTCCTGCATGTAGTGCGTGACGAGAAGGTAATCGGCGCATTGGCATTGGCCGACGAGATTCGCCCGGAATCAGCATTGGCCGTCGACGCCCTCCACGCTCGCGGTGTTCGAGTGGCCATGGTCACCGGAGACGCGGAGGCCGTGGCTCATTCGGTCGCCCGCAGACTCGGAATTGACGAGGTCTTCGCCGAGGTGCTTCCTCAGGACAAGGGCGCGCAGGTATCTCGGCTTCAGGCTGCGGGCCACCGCGTTGCGATGGTCGGTGACGGGGTCAACGATGCGCCGGCACTCGCCCAGGCGGATGTGGGTATCGCGATCGGTGCCGGAACCGACGTGGCGATCGCATCGGCGGGGGTTGTTCTGGCCAGCGATGATCCGCGTTCGGTGAGCTCGGTCATCGAGCTGTCCCGCGCCACCTACCGCAAGATGGTTCAGAACCTCTGGTGGGCAGCGGGATACAACGCGATCTCGGTTCCCCTCGCTGCGGGAGTACTGGCGCCCGTCGGGTTTGTGCTGCCGATGGAGGTCGGAGCAATCCTGATGTCGGTATCCACTGTGGTCGTTGCCGCGAATGCCCAGTTGCTGCGACGCTTGGACTTGCGGCAACCACCGGTGACCGCGTTCGAGTCGAGAGTGCTCACACCGCAGTAGTGAGCGGATGAAGGCGGACTACTGTCGGCTGAGGAACGGAACGAGCGCACGCAGCACAGCTTCGGAGTCCGCGACTGCGCTCGCGTGATCAGCCCCCTCGATCACAGTCAAGGCACTGTCCGGGATCAGCGACGCGAGATGCTCGGTATCCGGCAGGCGCTCGCGATCTCTCGATCCGACGAACAACAACGCCGGTGTGGTGATCCGTTGAAGCACGGCGTCGTCGATGCCCTGCTCCTTCTCGGCCCGGCGCATGTAGGCCGCGAGTGCGAGGGCATCGTTGATTCGAAAGGCAGTCGCAGTCTGTGGATCCACCGGTTTGCCGCGCCTCGCGCCCCAACCGCTCAGAAACCCCTCGATACCGCCGCTTTCGAGTGCGTCGATGCAGCCTGGGAAGAACAATGCGTCGAACGCCCCCGTCATCGGCCGGCTACTACCGCCCCCGACGGTCAGCGATCGCACCCGTTCGGAGTGCTCGACGGTCAGCGACATCACCGAGCGCCCGCCGAACGAGTATCCGAGGACGTGAGCCGGTTCGAACGGAGACTCCGTGTCGAGGATCTCCAGGAGGTCGCCGACCACCAGATCCATTGCATACGAATCGGAGTCGTGTGGTTTGTCACTGCGTCCGTGACCCCGCATGTCGACGAGGATCAGACGATACTGTTCCTGGAGCGCCTTGACGTACCCGAAGCCACGCCAGATGGAGCGCGACAACGCTGTGCCGTGCACCATCAACAGGGGTGGGCCATCGCCCACGATCTGATAGGTGATCCGCGCACCGTCCACCGGATTTCTCACGTCGTGCAACACCCGTCCAGTATGGGTGCCAGCTACTGCGCACACGAACTCGAGTAGTCGTCCGGAGCCATTCCGACGGATGCCGTGAACTTTCACGACCAGTCGAGCAATCAACTCGGCCTCCCTCAGAGCTACCGGTCACTGCCCGGCCGGGCAGTACCCACCGTTCCAAGCAGTGCATCGGTGAAGGGGTCTGCCGTGCTGACGCCTGCGCCTATGCCCCGAAGCAGAGCCTCGAAATCAGTGGCAACTACGGTGACCTCCTCGAACTCAGGCTCTCCCCCACGGACAACCTGACCGTCCGGTGCGAGCGCCAGGTACTCGTACCCATTGCGTACCGACAGCAGAACCGGGAGGTGAGTGGACCAGAAGGCGTTGATCGCCGCGCGCTCAGCCGGCCCGGAAGCGACCGCCAGGCTCTCGTGCCGGAACGCATTCCAAGGAAACGCCTCATCACTGACGCCGACTCCACCGGCATAGTTCTCCGCCGAGAGAAACCACACCTGGTCGTCGGAACTGGCAAGTACGGAGAACGAACTCGCCCACACGATGAGTTGATCACAAACGCCGACCAGCGGTTGCGGAACTGGGGCAGAGGCCGATCGAGTAGGTTCTTCGCGAACCCAACCTGCGATCGACAGCGCGGCGGTTGCGTCGAGGTGAAGGCACATCGCCCCACAGTAAGGCCAGACCGTCTCGCACCGATAGCGTCAACCGTCGGCCTACTCGGGATCGATGTCCTGAATACCATTCTCGTCCATGCTGATCCATCGCGTTATGCCGATGTCGCGCAGGAACGGCAGATCGTGACTCACCACCACCATGGCACCGCGGAAATCGGAAAGTGCCTGCGTGAGGTGAGCGAGACTCGGTAGGTCCAGGTTGTTAGTCGGCTCGTCGAGAAGAAGCAGCTGGGGCGCGGGTTCGGCCAGAAGGATCGTCGCTAACGCCGCGCGCAATCGTTCACCGCCGGAGAGCGCAGAAGCCAACACATCGGAATCCGTTCCCCGGAAAAGGAACCGTGCCAACTGCCCACGAATTTCCTCGGCTGTCGCGTGTGGCGCGGCCAAAGCGACGTTGTCCGCCACCGAGAGATTCTCGTCGAACACGTCGAGACGTTGGGGGAGCGCACGAGAGGCTACGAACGGAGTCGACGCAGCGAGTGCATCGAGCAATGTTGTCTTGCCGATTCCGTTGCGTCCCAGTAGCGCAATCCGCTCCGGCCCGGTGATCTGGAGCGATACCCCTTGGCCGCTCCGCAACGTAACCTCGGCGAGCCGCGCAACCTGCTGCCCCGGATGAACCTCTGTAGCAGGAAGGTCCAGGCGAATCTCGCGATCGTCTCGAAGGAGTTCCTCTGCCTCCGACAGGGCGGACTTGGCCTCGTCCACCTTCCCGATATGGTTGAGGGCCAGCTTTCCGGCCGAAACTTGGGCTTGGCGTTTTCGTTCCTGCGCGATAATCAGTGGCACCCGCTTGTTCTCGAACATCTTCTGCCCATAGCGCTTACGTCGGTCCAGTTTTGTTCGAGCGTCGATCAGCTCGCGGCTCTGCTTCGCCAGATCGGCCTTGGCGTCGCGAACAGTGGCGAGTGCGTTTTCCTGCTCAGCGGTCACGACCTCCTGGTAGTGCGAGTAGTTGCCGCCGAACACGCGTAGATCCCCCCGACGTAGTTCGACCGTGTACTCCGCGGTGTCGAGCAGTTCCCGGTCGTGGCTGACGATCAGTACGGTTCCCGGAAACTGTTGGACTGCAGCATGAACTCGTGATCGAGCGTCGCGGTCCAGGTTGTTGGTCGGCTCGTCGAGGAGCAGCACCTGCGGATTCTTCAGCAGCGTTGCGGTCAGGCCGAGTAGGACGGTCTCTCCGCCGGAGAGGGTGCCCACGGTTCGGCGCAGTGCCGCCGTATCCGGAACTACCTTCGCGAGGCCGAGTCGATGCAAGGTGGAGAGAGCGCTCTCCTCGATATCCCAGTTGTTGTCCACGAGTGCAAAGTCGGACTCGGATCCGTCACCGGTTTCGATGCGGTGCAATGCGTTTCGTAGTTCGTGGATACCGAGGATGCCGTCCACCCGAACACTCGGATCGAGTGTGATGTCTTGGCGGAGGTAGCCGACCTCGCCGGAAGCGGTTACTGATCCGGATTCCGGTGAGAGCTCTCCCGCGATCAATCGCAGCAGAGTCGACTTTCCCGATCCGTTAAGTCCCACGAGACCGACACGGCCACTGGGGAATACAAAATTAGTGCGGGAAAAGACTGATTCGCCGTCCGGCCAGATGAAGGTGAGATCCGAGAGCGACAGAGAAGGATGGGATTGGGTCATGAGTACTCCAGAGGGTGCTTGGACTGTGCGCCCGGCTCAGCAATTGCTGATGGGTGCGAGTGCCTTCGCGTGATGAACCTCTAGAGGAGCAACGGCCCGTTTCCTGTTCTGTCGGGAATGATTCGTGTTCCAGGTTAGAACACTCGAGTGGTCCCCTGCAATCGAATTAATTTGTGCTGTCGGTCTCGTCAGTCTTCGGTGCTGAGATTTTCTGGTCCTCAGATTTTCGGGCCTTCGGACCGAAGATCGTCGACCTTCGACATCGCTTCGCGGAGTTCCGTGAGCCATTGTTCGCTGTGCTTGCCCGCCAACCGGACTGTCCACATGAGAGCGTCCGCTCGCGAGCGAGCAACTCCCGCGTCCACCAAGGTGTCGAGAACCTTGCGTTCGGGCTGACGTAGTCGTGTCATCACCGGAACTGCGAGATGTGTGAACAGGACGGTCTTTTCGTCCAGGCGTACACCCCAGGCGACCTTGCGTCCGTAGCGAGCCTCGGCCTCGTCGGCGATGCGCATCCGGTCGGCGCGCGTGGTTTCACGAAAGCGCGAGATCCTTCCGTCCGCGGCGGCCTCGCCACCGTCGACTGACGGGAGTTCACCGATCACGACGATTTCTTCGCGGTCGACCTGGACGTCGGCGGTCCCGGTGAACCAGTCATCTGGAAGTCGACCGGCAAACCAGTCGGACGCATCACTCGCGTCGGGAACCGATGCTTGTTGCCAACCTCCGGGACGGCCGAACCTGCGGTCGCCGGAGCTTTGTGAGTTCTTCATGGCGTTCTCCTCGGAAAGCTGGTGGAGCATGACGTGCGTTTATTGCACTGATTACATGATTACACCGATAGTCGAACCGGCGCCACAAATTCGGGCATGATCGGAGTCGTGCGCCTTTCACACGCTCGTCAGAGCTTCCGAACTTTCCGTCGTCCCGTGGCTGCCGTGGCTCTGGGGGTATTGGCCGCAGGATCGGTAGTTGCCTGCAGTTCTGGCCCTGACCAGCCGAAATCAGTGGCGGAGGAGTTCGCCTCCGCGCTCACATCGGATGACGTGCAAGCGGCGGCAGCCCTGACCACTGATCCGGCGGCGGCCTCGACTGCGATTTCGGCTCTGATCGACGGGCTGGGCAAGGACGAGGGAACATTCACCGTCTCCGACGCCACCGAGTCCGGTGATTCTGCGGGGACGTTCACACTCGATGCGGCGTGGAAGTTCGGTGAAGGTCAGGACTGGAACTACTCGACGCAGGGAAACGCGTCGAAAAGCGGGGACAACTGGCTGATCCAGTGGGATCCGGCGCTGCTGGCTCCGGACCTGACCGCCTCGACCACGCTGCGCTACACGCCCACGACCGGTGCGCCGCCGTCCGTGCTGGACGCAGCAGGCCAGCCGATCATGGAGCAGCAGGTGGTGACGCTGGTCAATCTCGATTCCGCTGCGGTTCCTCCGGTGGACACGGCAGCCGTGGCCGCCCTGCTCTCGCCCATCGCACCGACGATCACGGCGGCATCGCTCAGCGGCGACCTTGCGTCGGCGAGCGGGAAGCCGGTCACCGCAATCACTTTGCGTGCCGAGGATCTTGCACCGATCGAGGAGCGGTTGGCGGCGATTCCCGGAGTGAGCTTGGCGCCGCAAGCGCGGTTGCTCTCGGTGGACAAAACTTTGGCGTCGCCGACGTTCAGTGGGCTGTCCGATCTGTGGCAGGAGGGGCAGGACAAATCCGCAGGCTGGGCGGTGCAGCAGGTGAAGCAGAACGGAACCGTCACCACCGTCGCCGGCCAAGACGGGCCGGTTGCTCCGAACATCGCGACCACCATTGACCGACCACTGCAACTCGCGGCCGAGAACGCGCTCGCCGGGGTGACGCAACAGGCGGCGATCGTAGCGCTACAGCCGTCGACCGGAGCGGTGTTGGCGGTGGCCCAGAATGCCCCCGCCGACGCACAGGGCCCCATTGCGTTGACCGGCCTGTACCCGCCGGGGTCCACGTTCAAGACCGTGACGACCTCCGCGGCGCTGCAAGCCGGCGTCGCTACACCGGACACCGTTCTGGCGTGCCCGGGTACCGAGAACATCGAGGGCCGTCAGATCCCCAACGACGACGAGTTCGACCTCGGATCGGTTCCGCTGCACACCGCGTTCGCGAAGTCGTGCAACACCACCATGGCCAGGATGGCCGTCGGTCTGCCTGCCGATGCTCTACACAACGCGGCTCTGCAGTTCGGGCTTGGCGTCGACTACGTCACTCCGGGCCTCACGACGGTGACGGGCAACGTCCCCGATGCGAACACACCCGCCGAACGCGTCGAGTCCGCGATCGGACAGGGCACGGTGACCGCCACGCCTTTCGGGATGGCTCTCGTGGCGGCCTCGATCGCCAACGGGACGACACCCGCGCCGATGTTGGTCAAGGGACAGCCCGGCGTGGCAGATCAGACCGTGGCACCGGCTCCCACCGAGGTGACCGAACAGTTGCGGGTGATGATGCGCGAGACCGTCACGGGCGGTACGGCAACGTCGTTGCAGGACATTCCGGGGCTTCTGGGCAAGACCGGTACGGCCGAAACCGAAGGTGGTCCAGCACACGGGTGGTTTGTCGGAATCAAGGGAGATCTCGCATTTGCGGTGTTCATTGCCGGCGCGGACAGCTCTTCGCCTGCGGTGCAGGTAGCGGGCACTTTTCTGCGCTGAAACCTGTTTTCCGTTGCAGTTGGATCACGCCGTCGTAGCTCAACCGTGACACGTTCGTAGGCATCCCGTGCTTGTTACTCGTGTGACAGAAGTAAAGAGTTACATGCATGGGGCCCGGAGGACAGCACAACCGTCGTGGAAAATATGTCGTTGCTTCGATAACTGCTGTCGTTCTGACAGTGGCGCTCGCGTCATGTGTCATCGGTGGGGAGAAGAAAACCGACGCCGCTTCGGTGGTGGAAGACTTCGTCACCGCCCTCAACAACCACGACGCCGAAGCTGCTGCGGCGCTCACGTCGTACCCCAACGCAGCCCGGCCCTCGATCCAGCAGATGTTCGACGGACTGGCCGCCAAGTCCACCGACTTCGACGTCGCTCAGGTCATGGATCTGGGTAGCGACTCCGGACTCTTCACACTCGACGCGTCCTGGAACTTCGGCGAAGGCAAGGACTGGAGCTACCAGTCGCAGGGCGAGGTTCGCGATCTTTCCGTCGGCTGGCGGGTGTCCTGGGACCCGTCAGTCCTGGTTCCCGACCTCGGAAACGGGCGCACCGTCTCGTACACCCGCACCGACGCAGCGCCCCCGAAGGTGGTCGACAGCACGGGCACCCTGCTCATGAACGAGCAGACCATCAACGCGATCACTCTCGACCCGACGACCATGCCGGACCCCGTCGACACCACTCGTCGCCTCGCCGCAGTTCTCGAGCCCGTCGCACCATTGGTGACCTCGGAGTCGATGCTGGCCGACCTCGCGGCCAACCCGGGCAAGCCCGTCACCGCCGTACTGCTCCGCGATCCCGACTACGCGTACCTGGAAAGCGATTTTGCAATCCCCGGCGTCGTCGTGGTCAAGACACCCAAGCTGATCGCCTCCGATCGTCGTATCAACTCGCCGCTCCTGGACCCGCTGCGGACCGTGTGGCAGGCCAACCGCGACGCCACCGCCGGCTGGGCGGTCAACCTGGTGGAGTCCAACGGATTCCCGATCAAACAAGCCGGCTTCCAAGGACCTCCCGGCCCCGACGTCGCCGCAACCCTCGACTCGCACGCTCAACTCGCTGCGATCGAAGCCGTCGTCAGTGCAGGTACTCCCGCCGCCATCGTCGCGATCCGCCCGTCGGACGGCGCCATTCTGGCTGCAGCACAGAACAATCAGGCCATCGAACAGGGCCCGATCGCATTCACCGGGTTGCGCCCGGCCGGCGGCGCCCTCGATCTGGTCCGCCTCGCATCGTCGATGCAGAACGGCGTCGACCCCGGATCTGTGTCACCCGAACAGTTGGCCGACACCGGGCAGCAACTCGGACTCGGCAACGGCTTCCACATTCAGGGACTCGATCAGCAGACGGCAGTACTTGCCGCGAACCGCCCCGGCGTGGACCAGGCGATGAACAACGTCATGGCCAACAAGACGTCCAACGACGCGGACGCGCCGACAGTGACTCCGTTCGGAATGGCGATGCTCGCGGCATCGATCGCCCGCGGCAGTGTCCCGCTGCCGATGATGGTATTCGGACAACCGGCTACCGCCGACGTCACGCCGACGGCATTGCCCGGCGACGTCAACAATCGTCTGCGCGACGCGATGCGAGGGGCCGGCGGACTCGCCGGGTACCCGGACATGATGGCGGCCGGTGCAGCGAGCGGTGACGATCGTTGGTTCTATGGATCACGTGGTGACTTCGCGTTTGCAGTGTTCGTCGCAGACGCCGACGGCGGCGATCGAGCAATGCAGATGACGGACAAGCTCTTCCAGGAACTCGGCAAGCCTGCCGACAAGTAGTACCAGGCACCGCGGGTAGATTCCTGGTTCGTGAACCTGCTCGATTTCCTTTTCCTCGTCGTAGCGGGATTCTTCAGCGGTCTAGTCGGTTTTGTCACCGGTCTCGCATCGATTGTTTCGTATCCGGCGCTGCTGAGCGTCGGGCTTTCGCCGGTCAGCGCGAACATGACCAATACCGTCGCGTTGGTGGCCGTCGGCGTCGGCGCATTGGCGAACTCGTCCCGTGAAGTTGCCGACACGGGTCCGAAACTTGTTCGCTGGTCTCTCTATTCGGCTGCCGGTGGCATCATCGGTGCCCTGATTCTGTGGCTGGCACCGGAAGGTTCGTTCGAATCCGTTGTGCCGGCGATGGTTGTGTTCGCCTCGCTCGCGTTGCTACTGCAACCGAAGATTCGTGAGTTGTCCGGCGGCGGTGACCGTCCCGGAATCTACTCGGCCGCACTGTTTGCCGTTGCGGTCTACGGCGGCTATTTCGGTGCTGGTGCCGGCGTCATCTTCCTGGCCGCGACGCTCATCCTCACTTCCGAAACGGTGTGGCGTGCAACGATCCTGAAGAGCTTCTTTCTCGGCATTGCCAATCTTGTGGCTGCACTCATCTTCGCCTTCTCCGGACAGGTGCATTGGGTGGCCGCGTTGGCGATGGCGCTCGGAGCGTTGGCCGGAGGTTGGTGTGGCCCGCCCGTAGTCAAGAAAATCCCGCCATCGGTACTGCGTGTGGCAGTAGCGATAGCGGGATTCGTGTTGGCTCTGTGGTTGTGGGTGAAGTGAGACCGTCTACTTCACGCCCTGCATCAGCTTCTTGATCCAGGGCGAGGCAAGAGCAAGAAGTACTCCGATTCCGATTGACGAGAAACCGATGATCAGGAAGAACGGGCGACTGTCGTCGATGTCGAAGTAACCGGCCAAGGTTCCCGCCATCGAAGAACCCAACGCAACGGACAAGAAGAACAACGCCACCATCTGGGTGTGGAAATGCTCGGGCGCGAGTTTGGTTGCAAGGGAAAGGCCGACGGGGGACAGGAAGAGTTCCGCGAAGGTGAAGAGCAGAAGCACTCCGGCAAGGCCGAGGAGCGGTGCACTGTTCGGTCCGCCACCGGTGATCGGGATGAATGCCAGGAACGCCAGACCCATCGTGCCGGTACCGAGCGCGAACTTGATCGGCGACGACGGCTGACGGTCACCGAGTTTTGTCCACATCGCTGCAAACACACCGGCAAAGATGATGATGAACACCGGATTGATCGACTGCACCCACGTCGGCGGGAAGTCCCAACCGAAGAGATTGCGGTCCAGGAGTTTGTCGGAGATCACCGGCACGGTGGTGAACTGCTGCTGAAACAGCGACCAGAAGGCCGCGCTCGCAATGAACATCGGGATGAATGCAAAGACTCGACTGCGTTCGACCTTGGTTACCTTCTTGCTGGTGAGCATGAGGAGGAAGTAACCGACCGAAGCGACGATCGTGAGTCCGACAACGACGTCGGACATGTTGTCCGCGGTGATCAAACCGGTGATCGAGGCAACCGCGACTACGACGATCGCGGCAATGCCGATCCCGATGTAGAGCGCGCGCTTGTCTGCAGGCAACGGGTTGCCGGGCTCGGCTCCGATTCCGTGAAGATGCTTCCGACCCAGCGTGTACTGGATCAGGCCGAGAGCCATGCCGACGGCGGCGAGAGCAAAACCGGCGTGGAATCCCCAGGCGTCCTGGACGGCTCCGGTGAGCAGTGGACCGACAAGACCGCCGATGTTGATGCCCATGTAGAAGATGGAGAATCCGGCGTCGCGGCGATTGTCCTGTTCGGAATATAGGTCTCCGACCAGAGAGGTCGCATTGGCCTTCAAGCCGCCGCTGCCGAAGGCGACCATGACCAGGCCGACACCCACACCCCACATGCCAGGAAGAACCGACAAGGCGATGTGGCCGGCCATCACCAGCGAAGCGCTGTAGAAGAGCGTGCGCTCGGAGCCGAGAAGTCGGTCGGCCACCCACGCACCGAGAATCGTCGACAGATAGACGGTGCCGCCGTATGCGCCGACGATGCTGGTCGCTGCCGCCTGACTGATTCCGAGGCCGCCGTCGCTGACGCTGTAGTACAGGTAGTAGATGAGGATGCCTTGCATCCCGTAGAAGGAGAATCTCTCCCACATCTCGACGCCGAACAGGTTCGCCAGCGCAAAGGGTTGGCCGAAGAACCCCCGGTCTTCTTTCTCGCTACGTTCGACGGGCTCCGTAGTGTTGCTCATTCGAAAAGTGTCCTACGTGCTCGGGCATTTCGGGTGGTTCCGAGCCGTGGAGTTTGGTTACGACTTGGCGCGGATTTTCACTACCAGCGGAGCGAGTGCGCGCCAACCGAGAAGGAACGCGCCGAGGACCAGCGTCGCGACGACGATGAAGCTGAACTGGGTGCCCTGGCCGCTCAACACTCGCAGGATCATGCCGATGACGACGGCGCCGAGCCAAACGACAATGCCGGTGGGAAGAAGGAGAACGGCATTGAACTTGTCGCGGTACAGCGCGAACGTGGCAGCCCATCCGATCACCAGGCCGGTCAGGAAGGGCCACGATGTCTTCGCCAGACCGGCGAGCGCATTGGCTTCTTCGTGGGTACGGCGCCCTATCGCGCAGAAGATTATGACAAGAATGGCGTCGATCAGCAGGAATGGTGCGTACTTCTTCACGCTCACACCATACGACTGTGCGCCTTTATTAACCGCGGGCGGTTAATAAAGGCGCACAGTGCTGTTAGGCCTGGAGGCCGGCTTCGATCTCGAGGGTGATCGTGATCTTGTCGCCGACAACTGCTCCGCCGCCTTCGAGGGGCATCTCGATGGAGATGTCGAAGTCCTTGCGGTTGATGACGGTGGTGGCTTCGAATCCGGCGACGGGGCCCTGGCCCATGCCCGGGTTGACGCCGTTGAACTCGAGGTTCAGCTCGACCTCGCGGGTGACGCCGTGGAGCGTGAAGTCGCCGGCGAGGACGAAGTCGCTGCCCTTGGAGCGCACTGCGGTGGACTTGAAGGTGGCCTTCGGGAACTTCTCGACGTCGAAGAAGTCAGCGGACTTGATGTGGCCGTCGCGCTGCTCGTTCTTGGTGTTGATGGAGTCCACGGAGATCTCGGCCTCGACGGCGGGGGTTCCGTCTTCGGCAACGGTGATCGTTCCCGAGAACTCGTCGAACGTTCCACGAACCTTGGAAACCATGAGGTGGCGAACCGAGAATCCGACAGTGGAGTGGACGGTGTCGATGACCCAGGTTCCGGCGGTCAATGTGGGCAAGGTTGCGGTGGTCATGGAAGCTCCTGAATAAGTAGTTGAATGTTCAAGTTCTTGTAGCTTCAACTATGGACCCCAGGAAATCCTTCCGCAAGATCATGTGAGCTGCATCACAGTGTTTGTGCTTGCGGCATAGACGGCGTGAAGCGCCGACGCTGTCACCGACTGATGCACCGCAATGCCCCAGCGCCCTTCGCTGTTCACCACGCATTCTGCGATGGTGACTGCCGAATTCGCACTACCGGAAGACTCCGGGTTGCGGGGCAGTGAATGCTGGGTGAGCGAGACGACCTCGACGGCCGAGCCCTGTTCGGTCAGGATTTTACTCAAGGCCTCGACCGGCCCGGACGCACTGGCTACAGCGGTGACCTCGCGTCCGTCGCGATCGATGGCGACGAACAACTGATCACCGTCGGCGGTGTGTTCCAGTGAGTACCGACGCACCCCTCCGTTGTACCCGTACTCGCGCAGCAGCAGTTTCCACAGCTGGTCGGCGGTCATTTCGGTGCCCGAGTCGTCGGTCTCGAGCTGCACCCGCGAGGCAAAGTCGATTTGCAGGCGCCGCGGGAGTTCGACCCCGTACTCGGTCTGCAACAGATAAGCGATTCCGCCTTTGCCCGACTGGCTGTTCACACGAATCACCGCCTGGTAATCGCGGCCGACGTCGGCGGGGTCGATCGGCAGATAGGGGACTGCCCACGGCGCCGATCCCGGATCGACGCCGGCAGCCTCCGCGCTCTCGTAGTGATGGGCGAAGCCCTTCTTGATCGCATCCTGGTGGGTTCCGGAAAATGCCGTGTACACGAGATCGCCGCCGTACGGGTGGCGCTCGTGGACGGGAATTCGGTTGCAGTACTCCACCGTTCGACGGATCTTGTCGATGTCGGAGAAGTCGATTTCCGGATCGACGCCCTGTGCATGCAGATTCAGCCCCAGTGTGACCAGGTCGACGTTGCCCGTGCGCTCGCCGTTGCCGAACAGGCATCCCTCGACGCGCTGCGCGCCGGCCAGTACTGCCAGTTCGGCACATGCAACCCCGGTGCCGCGGTCGTTGTGCGGGTGGACCGAGAGAATCACCGAATCGCGTCGGGCCAGGTTCTGGTGCATGTATTCGATCTGGTCGGCATAGATGTTTGGGGTGGCGATTTCGACTGTGGCAGGCAGGTTGTGGATGACCGGGCGATCGGGACTGGCGTCCCAGAGTTCGGTGAGGCTGTTGCAGACCTGCAGGATGTAATCGGGTTCGGTGAGGTTGAAGACCTCGGGGGAGAACTCGAATCGCCACCCGTCGTGGCCTTCGCCGCCACGGGCCACGTCCTGTGCCGCGCGGAAAATCATGTCGTGCAACTCTTCTCGCTCTTTGCCGAGAACCACGTTTCGCCACGTCGGCGCAGTCGCGGTGTACATGTGGACGACCGCGTTCGGCAGTCCCTCGATCGACTGGTACGTCCGTTCGATCAAATCCGTACGCGCGGCGGTGAATACGACGATGGTGACGTCGTCGGGAACGAGATCGAACCGCACCAGGTCGCGAACGAAATCGAAATCGGTCTGGCTCGCAGAGGGATAGCCGACCTCGATTTCCTTGTAGCCGATCGCCACCATCAGTTCGAACATTCGGCGCTTGCGTTCGGGGTCCATCGGTTCTGCGAGGGCTTGATTGCCGTCACGCAGATCGACGGGCACCCACAGGGGCGCCGCGGTGGTGCGATTGGACGGCCACGTTCGGTCGAAAGTCGGAATGTCGACGCGATCCCACGCGGCGCGATAGCGCTCGGACGGCATGCGTGACGGCTTCTGGTTGTTCCAGCGGTTGGCGCGGGTAGTACTCATCTTCGGTTTCTCCTGCGGTCGAGTCGAGAGACCGGCATGGCGAAACCCCGCGGAGGGGTGCCGGTCTGTCAGGCCCCGCCGCGGCAGTCGAGAAGGAGTGCTCCTGTAGCCATGCGGGCTACACTAGAACGAAATCACTTATCAGACAACCTGAGGAGTTCACGTGTCACCGATCGTCGAGCGTCGGCTGCTCACCGACCAGGCCGCGGAGTTGCTGCGAGCGCGGATCGTGAGCGGTGAATGGGAAGTCGGCGCCAAACTTCCAGGTGAAACCACTTTGGCTGCGCAGTTGGGTATCGGTCGGTCCACCATCAGGGAAGCGGTGCGGACCCTCGCGGGCCTCGGCATGCTCGAATCGAGACAGGGTGCCGGCGTCTTCCTACGGAGTACGACGCCTCCGGATCAGTGGCCGCGCGTGCTCGAAGCCGAGGCGATTCTTCATGTCGTCGAGGTGCGAAATGCGGTCGAGATCGAAGCGGCTCGGCTGGCGGCGCAGCGCCGCGATGCCGTTGACGTCGCGGCTCTGCGGCAGGCGCTCGACGGTAGAACTGCTGCCGCGCACTCTGGAGACGCAGCGTTTGTCGACGCCGATATCGCCGTCCACCGGGCAGTGGTGGATGCGGCACACAATCCCGTGCTGTCGGAACTCTTCGAGACTTTTGTGCCGCGTCTGCGGGCCGCGTTGATCGAGTTGATCGCGGTTCTGGACCTGCATCCACACAGTCAGCCGGATGCGGACGAGCATCGAATGTTGGTGGACGCCATCGAAGCCGGCGACGCGGAGGCAGCGGTACGGATCAGCCGAGCCCACCTCGACGACATGGCGGCAGCGTTGCGACGTTAAACGCCGGGCTGTTCGCGGCGTTCGAACTCGAGATCCATCTCGAGGTCTTCGTGGTGGGTTGCACGGAATGACACGAGGAAGATGAGCCATCCCACCAGAGCGACAAGTACGAAACTGATTATCCGATAAACGAATACCGCTGCTGCGGCTTGCGCCCAGGTAGAGCCCGCCATGGTCAGTGCTGTGATGAGCACGGGCTCGACATAGCCGAGACCGCCCGGCATGAGGGGAATACTGCCCACCGCTTTCGCCGCTGTGAACGCGATCAGCAGGCCGGCGAAGGACGGATCGGCTCCTACTGCCCAACAAGCGAAACCGAGACAGAGGACGTCGGCAACTCGGTGAACTGCCGACCATCCGAAGGTAACCGCAGTGTCGGTCCGACTGAGTTCAACCGAGTCCAGTTGCTTGAGGATTTCGGACCAACGGTGCATACCGCGCCCGGTCGGGTTTTTGCGGGAACGGTTGTACAGCGCCAGAACTCGGTGCCCGATGCGTTCGATGCTGCCGGGATTCTGGGCTACGTATCGCAACGCCAGAAACAGTGCTGCCATGCCGACGAGCGAAATCGTCAGCGTCACCGGGCTGACCTTGGTGCCGAACGCCACTGCGCCAGTGGCACCGAGTAGTGCCAGAGTCGCGGCGGCGATGACACCGCACATTGCCAACTGCCAGGACGCGACAACCGGCGTCGCCCCCCACTTTCGAGTCTGCTTGTACGTGAACGCTGTCGAGAAGACCTGGCCGGCAGGCAACGTCAACGCCATCGCCGTGCTGGCGTAGATGACCGAGAGGTTCTTGAGGTGACCGGCGACAACACCTGCCGCGTTGAGAAGGCGCTGCTGAACGGACGCGTAACCACTGAGGGACACCGCCTGGGCGGCTACACAGGCAGCCACCCAACCCCAATGGATTTCGGTGAGAGCTTGCCAGTACTCGTTGAGACGAGGCCACAGGATGATTCCCTCGACGATCAGAAGGGCGATCAGAGCCACCCCGAGCAGCCACTTCAACCACCAGAAGCGCCCTCTGGCCCGACTGGTCTCGGCCACGGGCGAGCGTGGTCGTCTCAGTCGCCGTGGGGTATTTCCAGGCTGAGCCATCGACTCACCCTAACCAATTTGATCCGGATCGACCTCTGGATACTTTTCGGGCCACGCCAGATGCGTCAGTCGTCGGCGCCCACGCAGTTGGACTTGCTCGCCGAGTTCCCACTCGGCCTGTTCCTCTTCGTCGGCGAAATACAGCGCGCTCGTCGACGCCAGCACCCGGCTGGGCCGAAGTTTCGCGAGCTCGGTGAGCCGTGATGCTTCGTTGACCGGATCGCCGATCACGGTGTACTCGAAACGTTCGGCAGCACCGATGTTGCCGGCGACCGCGAGCCCCGCGCTCACACCGATTCCGACGTCGAGGCCGGTGATGTCGTTGAGCTTGAACCGCAGCTCGCGAGCCGCAGCGAGGGCTGCCGTCGGAGCGTCGGGTCGATCGAGTGGTGCACCGAAGATGGCGAGCGCTGCATCACCCATGAACTTGTTGACAAAACCATGGTGACGATCGATGACGTCGACGACCACACGGAAGAACTCGTTGAGCAGTTCGACCACTTCACCCGGCGGGCGCTCGGCCGCGGCACCGGTGGATCCGACCATGTCGACGAACAGAACTGCCACGAATCGAGTTTCGCCGCCCAGCTCGGTACCGAACTTCAACGCGCGCCGGGCCACGTCCTCGCCGACGTGCTGACCGAACAGCTCACGCAGCAGACGACGCTCGTCGGACTCTTTCATCATGCGGTTGAAGCCGACCTGCAGCCGGCCGATCTCACTGCCGTCGAACACCTCGACGCGTACGTCGGTGGCGCCGCGCTGCACCCGCTCGATGGCGCGTCGCAGTTGGCGGATCGGATCGGAGATCTGGGTAGCCGTCAGCATCGACAGCGCAAAGGCCTGCACGATCGCCATGATCGAGATGAGCAGGATCGCCCACGCGAGTGAGTCGGGGGAGAACTCGAGATCGGTCGTGAGCTGCGTCGAGCACAGCAAGATGATGCCTGCGACGGGCATCAGCGTGCCGAGTCCCCAGGTCATCGCCAGCCGGGTTCCGACGCCCGGCGCCATGGTCCGATCGAATTCGCCCTCGCTCAACGCCTGGGCGGCGACCGGACGCAAGATGCGCTCGCCGAGCATGTAGGTGAACCCGAAGGTCGTGGTCGCGGCCATGCAGACCGTCACGATCACGGCGATCGCGAGTCCGGGCATCTCGGTGATGGTCAGGAACACGAAGATGATGCCGCCCAGAATCCACAGCACCAGGTGAACGATGGCCTGGCGAAGCGGCGCGTGAAGTGCCGCCATCTGCTCGGACCTCGTCGGTGGACCACCGCGCAGCCGCCAACGAATGACCGACTTCAACATCATGGCCGCCGCGGTGAGGCTGACGGCACCCGCGAATGCCAGGTAAACGCCGAAGATCGCGAAGTTGCGGACACGGTCGGCAACTATCGCGTCGGACTCCTGGATCGGAACGCCGTACCGCACGAAAGCGAAGACCAGTACCGCGCCGATCAGATTGGCCGCGAGCATGGAGAGCATATAGAGGGGCCACCGGCTGCGGATGGTCACCGCTATTGCTCTGTATGAGGCCCGCACAGGGTTCAATTTAGCTGGCAGAGCTCGAAGTGTTGGTACGCGCGTCCGATTATTGGTCCGCTCACCTGTGTCGGCCGGTCCGGTTAGGCTCGCGAGGTGAACGCAAACAGGGGGCGTGCGGAGCGAGCTTCGAGGATGAACAAACCCATCTCCGCCGACGCTCGGGCGGTGCATCCGGGCGTGCGTATCGCGGCAGAATGGTCGTGGCGCCTCATCGTGATCTTTGCCGGGCTACTGGTTCTCGGATACGTGGTTCTGCGCCTCGAGACCGTGCTCATCCCGGTGGGGCTGGCTCTACTGGCATCGGCTCTGTTGATTCCGGTTGTCGATCGGCTACAGGTGTGGGGAGTTCCTCGCTCGGCAGCTGTGATCGTCGTTCTGCTTGCCTCGATCGGACTGGTCGCGGGAATCATGACGTTTGTCGTCGAGCAGTTCATCGACGGGTTGCCCCAGCTCACCGACCAGTTCACGGCCAGCGTCACGCAGATTCAGAACTGGCTCACCAGCGGACCGCTGCACTTCAGCGAGGATCAGATCCGCCAGGCTGGTGATTCGGTCGTCAAGTCGGTGCAATCCAATCGTGAGTCCCTGACCAGCGGCGCCTTGACCACGGCGACAGTCATCGGCGAGATCTTCACCGGGGCATTGCTGACGCTGTTCACTCTCATCTTCTTCCTCTACGGCGGCGACCAGATCTGGCAGTTCGTCACCCGGATCGTTCCCACCGACGCGCGTCGTCGGGTGCGGATCGCCGGTTCTGCAGGTTTCGGGTCGCTGATCGGTTACGTGCGCGCCACGGTCGCGGTTGCCGCCGCCGACGCGATCGGTATCGGTGCCGGCCTGGCGATCCTCGGGGTGCCGCTCGCCCTGCCGCTGGCGTCGTTGGTGTTCATCGGCGCGTTCATCCCGATCGTCGGTGCATTTCTGACCGGTTTTCTCGCGGTGCTTGTCGCTCTGGTCACGAAGGGTTTCCTGACGGCACTGATCGTCCTCGGCATCATCATCGGCGTCATGCAGCTCGAAGCGCACGTGATGCAACCGCTGTTGTTGGGTCGCGCTGTTCGCCTGCATCCGCTGGCAGTCGTTCTCGCCATTACAACGGGCATCGTCCTCGCCGGAATCGTCGGCGGGCTCTTGGCTGTTCCGATCGTCGCGGTCCTGAATACCGCCATTCGTTCCCTCCTCGCCGACGACCCGGACATCGCGTACGCCGAACTGCACGTCGAAGATCCGGAGACCCCACTGTTCCCCGCCGAACCCGACGAGCCGCGCGCCGAGCCTCGCATCGTGAACCCCACTCCTCCCGATGACTGAGCCCACCCGCCGTCGTCGGCTGCACTATCAGCCGACCGTTCGCGAGGCGTCGGGCGTCGACACCGACCCTGATGCCCCGCTGTGGCGGGCGGCGCAGGCATTTCGCCTCGTCACGCTGGTGTACGCGATCAGCTACCAGTTCGCTTCGGCCTCCGACTACACCAACTCCCGGCTCAGCTGGTTCTTCGTCGCTCTGATGGCCGTGTGGACCGGGGTGTCGGCACTGTTGCTCGGGACCTCCGGTGCGTTGTTCGGGAAGAAGCTGCCGAGGTACCAGGTGGTGATCGCCGATCAGGTGGTCGTCATCTTGCTGATGGCGTCGACGAGGCTGGTCTCCGACCACGAGTGGTATCAGAATCACCAGACGCTCCCCACCACGCTGTGGGCCACCAACGCGGTCATCTCCGCGGCAATTCTCGGCGGGCCGTGGCTCGGTATGGCGTCCGGAGTTGTCATCTCGGCGGCCAGCGCGATCATCCGCGACCAGGTCAACCTGGACCTCTGGCGCGATGCGACGGCTCCCGTGCTCGTATCGGTCGGCCTGGCGTTGGGCTTGGCCACCACCACCGCTCGGCGCTCGCATCGACAACTCGAGCAGGCCGTACGTCTGGCGGCGGCTACCGAAGAGCGCGAACGTTTGGCACGCGAAGTGCACGACGGCGTTCTGCAGGTGCTGGCGATGGTGCGCCGGCGAGGAGCCGCACTCGGCGGCGAGGCAGCTGAGCTGGCCGCGCTGGCCGGCGAGCAGGAGGTCGCGTTGAGAATGCTGATTTCCGAGCAGGTTTCGGGTGCCGCGGCAGACGTCGGCGGACAGACAGTGGATCTGTGTCCGCTGCTGACCACGCAGGCCAGCACGTCGGTGTCGGTGTCGACGCCCGCGCACCCGGTCGTGATCGAGCGCGATCGAGCCATCGAACTGGCAGCCATCGTCGACAATGCCCTGTCCAATGTCGGGCTGCACGCCGGTCCTGCGGCGAAGGCGTACGTATTGCTCGAAGATCTGCCGGACGAGGTGATCGTCAGTGTCCGCGACGACGGCGTCGGAATCCCCGAAGGTCGCTTGGCGCAGGCCGAGGCCGAAGGCCGCATGGGAGTATCGAAGTCCATTCTCGGTCGAGTACAGGTGCTCGGCGGAACTGCAGTCCTGCAAACGGGGCCGGGGGAGGGCACCGAATGGGAGATCAACGTTCCGAAGGGGAAGAGTGAGCGTGGCTGACGAAAAGGGCGAGAATCCGGTGACGGTGATGGTCGTCGACGATCACCCGATGTGGCGCGACGGTGTCTCCCGGGACCTCGAAGCCGCGGGCTTCACCGTGAGCGCCACGGCGGAGGGTGTCGAGAGTGCGCGCCGCCGAGCCGCCGCCGTGCAACCGGCCGTGGTTCTGATGGACATGAACCTGCCGGACGGAAACGGTGCCGACGCCACCACCGCGGTGCTCGAGGTTTCGCCGAAGAGCAAGGTACTGGTGCTTTCGGCCTCCGCCGAGCGTGACGACGTCCTCGACGCGGTCAAAGCCGGAGCGTCGGGTTATCTGGTCAAGAGTGCTTCGGTGGCGGAACTACTCGAGGCCGTGCGAGCGACTTTCGACGGACAAGCCGTCTTCACACCCGGCCTCGCCGGATTGGTGCTCGGCGAGTACCGCCGGATGTCGACGGCACCGGCCGACGATCGCGCACCCGAGCTGCCTCGGCTCACCGACCGTGAGACCGAAGTGCTCCGTCTTGTCGCCAAGGGGCTGAGCGCAAAACAGATCGCCACGAGGCTCTCGCTCAGCCACCGGACCGTCGAAAACCATGTGCAGGCAACGCTTCGGAAGCTTCAGTTGGCCAATCGCGTCGAGCTCACGCGATACGCAATAGAACAAGGTCTCGAATAACGTTTATCCTGGAAATCATGGAGGCCAGGAATCTACGCGTATCCGATGCCGAACGAGAGCACGTCGGCGAGCTGCTGCAGAAAGCTGTCGGTCAAGGGATGCTCTCGCTCGGTGAGTTCACCGAGCGCATGGACACTGCCTTGGCTGCAAAGACGCGAGGTGAGCTCAACTCGGTTCTCGCCGATCTTCCGGGCATCACGCTGATCTCCGACTACGACCCACCCGCGTATCCCAATGCAGGTCAGCCGATGTACCAAGGCCAGCCGTATCCTGCGCCGACATACCAACCCCAGCCGCCGCCGGTTCACCCGAGCCCGCCTTACCGCGCTCCCGTCGGGGCTCCGGTAGTCGGTAACTACGGAGCGGCAAATGCTGCCGTGATTCGTGGACGAATGGCGACGGTGACGCGAAACGGCGCATGGATCGTTCCTCCCGCTGTCGTGGTCGATACCAGAATGTCCAGTGTGACTATCGATTTCACGCGCGCTGTGATGCAGACGCAGGTCGTGAACATCTCGATCGACGACTACGCCAGTTCGATTTCACTGATCGTTCCCGAAGAGGCGACGGTGGACATGAACGGTGTCGAGGCAGTCGGGGGAAGCGCGTCGAACAAGGTTCGTTCCGGCCCGCAGATGGGCCCGCTGCATCTGGTGGTGCACGGCAAGGTGCGATTCGGCAGCGTCACCGCGAAGCATCCCTTCGGTACCACGATCCGAAAGATGTTCGGCTCCTGACCTTTCAGTGATACGCGCGGGTCAACATCTCGGCGACGCACACGGGTTTGTCACCGTGTTCTCGTTCGAATGTCTGCGTCACCGTGATCTGGACGCCGCCATTGATCGGTTCGACTTTGCTTAACGTCGCACGCATGCGGACGCGAGAGCCAACCGGAAGCGGAGCAGGCAACCTGACCTTGTCGAATCCGCAGTTGAGAGCAAACGCAAAACCCTCGAGCGAGAACATCGCATACGAGAACATGGGTCCGAGTGAGAGCGTGTAGTTGCCGTGTGCGATCGTTCCACCGAACGGTGACTCCTTCGCGCGATCCTCATCGACGTGGATCCACTGATCGTCGCCGGTGACCCGGGCGAACTCGTCGATGGACTCCTGCGTGACATCGTGCCAGTCGCTGACGCCCAACTCTTGGTTCAGGTTGGCGCTGAGGTCTTCTGCTCCGGTGAGTACAAGCATGAATCTTCCTTTGATCGGTAGGTGCTGGCAGTCGGTCAGTGACTTTCGATGCCGAATCCCACACCGTGCGTCTGTGCGATCTCGGCGGTGGCAACGAGATCGAATTCGATCCCGAAATCTGCTTCTACCCGCGCTGCAACCGATTCCGCGGCGGAACCTGCTTCGGTCAGTAGTTTCGGCATCAGTTCGAACAGGTCTTCCATCCCTCCGGGCGTGATGATTTCGAGAATCCGTGCTGGAGCGTCGTCGGGATTCCACACGGCGTGCCACTGGCCACGCGGTTTGAAGATCATGGCGCCAGTCTCCGCGTAGACGACCTCGTCTCCGACCATCGCTGCGACGCGGCCACTTTGAACCACCGTGTACTCGTCTTCGCGGCTGTGGCGATGGACCGGTGAGGTCATCGAATGCGGAGCGATGCGGTGTTGTACAAGAGAGAATCCTCCCTCGGTTTGTTTGCTTCGAACCATCATCCGGACGCCGGTGGCCGCGAGAGTCCCGGCGAGATCTACGTCCGGTCCGAGGACGGTCGTCGTGGTGTGGTTTGCGGAATTCGGTGACATCGATTTGGTCCTTTGCCGTCGTGAGCGTCGTTGGCTGCGCTCCGGTTTCGATTCTCGAATCATGTACCAATCGGTCTAGTGATGCAAGGCTTTGGCTATTTATGCACTTCAAGTGTTGTCGATATGTGTACTGATCGGTATGTTGAACTTATGTCTACAAGGGATTTGTTGGTCGATGCCGCTGCCGACTTGTTGCAGCGGAAGGGGTACGCGGGAACGGGTGTGTCGGAAGTGCTCTCGGCGAGCGCGACCACCAAGGGGTCCTTGTACTTTCACTTTCCCGGCGGCAAGGAAGAACTCGCAGGCGAGGCTCTGAGGCGACGCGGTGAGGCAATGGCCGATTTCATCCGGCATCTCCTGGAGAGCTCACCCGATGCCGCCACCGCGATCTCGGCATTTGCTGCCGCACTGGCTGCGCGTTTGTCGGATTCGGACTACGAACGTGGATGCGCCCTGGCTACGGCAACACTGGATGCCGCAACCGAATCAGAGGTCATCCGTGGTGCTTGTGCGGACGGGTACAACTCGTGGCTGGGGCTGCTGGCTCAGCGCCTCGAAGCCGACGGTTGGTCCCGCGAAGACGCAGAGTCCGAGGCAATTCTCGCTCTGTCCGCACTCGAGGGCGCGCTTGTCCTCGCTCGGGCGCGTCAGGATCCCGCTCCGCTTCACACTTCGGGTCGGTTGCTCTCCGAACGATTGCGGAATGCAGCGCCTCGGCGATAGTTCCCTGTCGGTCGATGGTGCCGTCAGTCGAAGGTGTCCTCAGTTGAATACGAGAAGTCCCCAGGCTGATCGAGTAGTACTACTCATCTGATCGGTTCGGCCACGCAGCAAGCTCGTAGCCATGACCACACCGAGTTCTTCCGCCGTCGATCCGCGACTGGTGACCGCCCTCTCGGCCGAGTGCGACAGCATCGGCCGGCAGTTGCGTCACATGGGCCAGAACCTGTCGATCCTGCAGACTCAGCTGGCCTCGGCTACTGTTCCCCCGCCCATGCCGGTAGTTCCGGCACCCGCAGCTCCGGCGCCACAGATGCCGCCAATGCGTCCTCAGCAGAACGTGCCCACCTGGCAGCCGCCGACGTATCCGGTTGCCGCACCTCGCCAGCCCTGGTGGCAACGCGACGGTGTCATCAGTCGACTCCTGGCCGCGGCCGGTGTTGCCGTCACACTGATCGGTGTCGTGATGCTGCTGGTACTTGCAGCGCAGGCCGGATTCTTCGGACCGCCGCTGCGGGTGCTCGGTGGCGCACTCCTTTCCGGCGCCTTGGTGTTTGCCGGAGTGCGGGTCCACGGACGACCAGGTGGCAAAGTGGGAGCGATTGCTCTGGCTGCCACCGGTTTTGCGGGAATGTACCTCGACGTCGTCGCTGCCTCTGTTCTCTACGGTTGGGTGACGACGCCGCTCGCGGTGGTGATTGCCTTCGGGATTGCCGCGGCCGGGGTTGCTTTGGCGGTGAAATGGGATTCCGAATCACTGGCACTCATGATCGTTCTGGGCGCAGCGGTGCTGGCTCCCGTGTTGACGTCGGGAATATCGTTGACCCTCATCGGTTTCCTCTTCGCGATCCAGTCGGCGACATTCTCCGCCCAGCTCGGTCGTGACTGGAAGTACCTGGGTATGGCGCGCACCGTACCCGTGGTTCTCGCGCTGCTCGTAGCGGTAGCGTCGAATGCAATCTTCAGCGAATCCGGTAACAGTGCAGTGCAATTGGTGATCAGTGCCGGCGTGGTTGCAATCGTGGGGGCCGGCTGCGCGATGGCCGTGCAGTGGAGGGGTTCGCCCTCGCGTGACGGCATTGCAGGGGCGTGGTCCACCGCTACCTTTGTTGTCTCGTCTCTTCCGCTGATGAGCGTCGGAGCCGTGCTCGGGCGCACCGAATCCGCAGTGCTGTACGGAATTGCAGCGCTACTACTACTTTCCGCTGCAGCGGCGGCCAAGCCTTTGCCGACGCAACTACGATTCGGACTGGGCGCAACCGGCGCTCTCGCATTGTTGCTGTGCTGCTTGTCCGGGGCGACGGAATCTCTGGCCGTACCTCTGGTCCTCACCGTCGGCATGATCTTCCTCGGAGTCTCGCTGTATGCGGGTTCGCGCTTCGTCTTCGCCCTCGGAACCGCCTTTGCGGCAATCGGATCGATCGGATACCTCACGACGGTTCCGCCGGAAGCGTTGACGACTGCCCGTGCCGCATCCATGCAACTCGGTGCGATCACGGCACTCTCGAGCCTGACGGCGATAGGTGCACTGGTGACGCTGGTGTGGGCGATTCACCGACTGAAGTTGATCGCCGATTCGAATGCGGCGGTTCTATGGGCGGCCGCAGGGTTTGGTGTCCTCTACGCGGTGACGTGTGCGCTCGTCTCGTCCGGCGTCGAAATCTTCGACAGTGCAACCGGATTTGTTGCCGGGCACAGCGTTGCAACCATCGTCTGGATGCTTGCCGCCACGTCAGCGCTGGTGCTCGGCCTGAACAACCGTCAGCACGCTCGCGTTTTGCTCGGAGCTGGTCTTGCTCTCACCAGCGCGGCAGTGGCCAAGCTGTTCCTCTTCGACCTGGCCACGCTCAGTGGGCTGGTGCGCAGCGTTGCCTTCCTGGTGGTCGGCTTGCTGCTCCTGCTGGTCGGGACTCGTTATGCACGAGCCTTCGCCAAGCAGGAGCAGGTCAGCTCCGCTTCTGGATCATGAGTCAGCTTCGCTTCTGGCGAGCGATGAGCTCGCTGACACTGATGGCGCCTGCGTCGTCAGGTCGGTGCCTGCCGGTGGCGTTGTCGTCGCCGTCAGAGGCATCCGAGACTCGGGGCTCGGTGGGACGACGCTCCGGAGCGATCGGTGGAGGCGGCGACTGGGGGGTCGCCTCCACCGAGGTCGGGGCCGAGCCGTTTGTTGCAGCGCCATTTGTTGCAGAACCGTTGGTAGCACCGTTTGCAGAGCCATTCCGGCTCGAGCCGTTGGTACCTGAACCGCTGCTTGCCGAACCGTTAGTACGCGAAGGCGTCCGGACCACCGGCAGCGGCCGTGAGGCCGGGGGAGTCTGTTCCCGAGCCCGCAGGTCCGACAACCAACTCTCGATGGGACGCTCGGCCGGCGCAGCGGGCGTCGGGTTTCTCCGCTTGTCGGTGGTGTTCGGTTGCGGTCGGTACGAAGGATTGGGGACCGGTGCCTCGATCAAGTTCTGGGGCGCGCTGGCTGCACTCCCGATATCGAGACGACGTCGCGGTGCCGGCTTCTCCGCGGCAGGTGTATCCGTGTTCGGTGCCTTGATCGTCATTTCGCTGAGCGGAATGGGCTCGGTGAGAGGATCGGGAACACGAGGTCCGCTTTCCGGCTGTGCAGCCGGGGCAGGCGGCGGCATGACCCGCGAGGCCGCTTCGATCTTGCGCGGCTGACCCGGTCCGGCGATCGCACCGACGGGCGCGATCTGCGGGACGTTTGCGAGCACAAGTTCGTTGTCGAGGATCGGCTCACCCAGCCCGATCTTCTGCTGGATCCGCTTCATCCAGGCCGGGGCCCACCAGCAGTCGTCGCCGAGCAGTTTCATGGTCGCGGGGACCAGGAACATTCGGATCAGTGTGGCGTCGATGATCAGCGCGGAGATCATGCCGTACGAGATGTACTTCATCATCACCAGATCGGACAGGCCGAATGCACCGGTGACCACGATCAGAATCAGTGCGGCAGCGGTGATGATCCGGCCGGTATGTGCCGTGCCGATTCGGATGGATTCGGTAGTACTCGCGCCCTGCGCTCGCGCTTCGACCATGCGGGAGAGCAGGAACACTTCGTAGTCGGTCGACAGGCCGTAGACGATCGCGATGATCAACACCAGGACGGGAGACATGATCGGTCCCGGCGTGAAGTTCAAGAGACCGGAACCGTGCCCGTCGATGAAGATCCAGGTCAAGATTCCGAGCGTCGAACCCAGGCCGAGCGCGCTCATCAACGCAGCCTTGATGGGCAGGACGAGCGAACCGAACGTCAAGAACATCAGCAGCGTCGTCAGCAGGATGACCGATACGACCATCAGCGGCAGACGGTCGAGCAACGCGTCGACGCTGTCCTGCTCGATGGCCGGAGTACCGCCGACGAGCACAGTTGTGCCCTCGGGCCAATCCGCGGATCGCAGATAGTCGATGGTGGGACGTGCCTCGTTGCGCTCGGTCAGACCGGCTTTGAGGACGTTGACACCGTCCTTGGTCGCAACCTCCGGGGTGAACTTCTCGACCAGACCCGGCGCAGCGTTTGCGGTCTTGGAAATCTGACCGAGAGTGGTGTTGTCCGCTCCCTCGATGACGAGTCGAACGGGCTCGGTGCGATTGCCGGGGAAGAGTTCGTCGAACTGCGCCTGCGCGACACGCGTGGGGCTGTCCGGGGGCAGGTACGTCTCGTTGATACCGCCGAACTTGATGCCCGTCAGCGGAATGATCATCAGCAGTAGAGCCGCGACGATCGGGACCGCGACCTTGAGCGGATGCTGCATGACCCAGCGGGTGAGCTTGCCCCAGAAACCGTTCTCGATTTCCTCGTTGGTCTTGGTCTGGCGCAGTTTCTTGAAGGTCAGCGCGTCGATCCGCTTGCCGAGAATGCCGAGAATCGCGGGAAGAATCGTGATGGACGAGATCGCGGCAAGCATGACGGCGGCAATGGCGCCGTAGGCCACCGATTTGAGGAAGCCCTGCGGGAACAACAGCAGACCGCCGAGGCTGACGGCAACCATGGTCGCCGAGAACATGACCGTTCTACCCGCCGTCATGACCGTTCGGCGTACTGCGGTCGGGGTGTCGTACCCCTCGGCTATCTCTTCTCGGAAACGGCTGACGATGAACAGTCCGTAGTCGATCGCGAGACCCAGGCCGACCAGAGAGACCACGGGCGCAACAAACGCGTTGACCTCGGTGAAGTTGGTGATCAGTCGAATGATGCCGTTGGCGCCGATGACGGTCAGACCGCCGACGATCAACGGGAGGGCCGCAGCGACGACGCCACCGAAGACGAAGAACAGCAGGACACCGACGGCGGGAATCGCGAGCATTTCCATGCGCTTGATGTCGTTGGCCATCGTGTCGTTGAGCGAATTCGCGACAGGTTGCAGGCCGGCGAGTTGCACGTCGACGCCGTCGATGTAGAACTGCGACTCGACGTCGCGGAAGTTGTTGGACACCGCGGTGTCGTTGTCGCCGGCGATCGCGATGCTGGTGACCGCGTGTTGCTTGGTCTTGTCCGCCAGGGCCGCCACCGAGAGACCGTTGTCGACCTTGAAGTACGAGCCGTTGATCTTCATGATCTGGTCGGGGTTGTCGGCGACGAGCCGCTGCAGATTGTCGATGACCTTCGCTTGGAACTCGGGGTCGTCGACGGTCTTGCCCTCCGGCGCCGTGTACAGCGCCAGAACGTCACCCGTCGTGCTGCGTCCGAACGTGCCGTCAGCGAGTTTTGCAGCCTCTACCGATTCCGACCCCGGATCGTCCCAGCCGCTCTGGCTGAGATGATCCTGCAGGCTCAGGCCGTACGCAGCGAGCCCGAGGAGCCCCGCCACCATGACAGCGATGACGGTGAAGCGGGCTCGATAGACGATGCTTCCCCAGCTGGCGAACACTGATCAACTCCTACTCGGCAACACTTTTTCGCCCGATGAGCAGGGCAGAAAGCGGTCGGAACGGCTGCAACCAGGCGCCCTCGTCGGGCAGGGTGTCCAGGCTTACCCGTGGCAGAGGCTCACGGAAGACACCTGGGATGTCCTCGAGATCGACGAAGTCCAAGATATCGGACGACACAGCCCAGCTGGCGTGTTCACGGAACCCGAGAACCTGGACCGGGATACCGGTTGCTGCGATGTCCTCGAGAGGTTCGCGGAACGCTTGGCCGTCGGCGGACGCGACCATGATTCCGGCGAGGCCCTCGCCGTACCGGAGCGCGATGTGCTCGAGCATGTCCGAATCGACATCGCTGTCTTCATCGACCTTCGGCTTGGCGAACACCGCGAAACCCACGTTACGCAAGGCTTCGACCCAAGGACGAACGACGTCGGCGCTGCCGGACGCGATGTTGGTGAAGACGGTCGCTTCAGGCTCGAGCGTGCCGCTGTTCTGTGCGGACAGTTCGGCGGTGCGAGAGAGCAGCCAACGACCCAAAGCGTCGAATCGTGGCCGGTAGGCGGCGGTAGGCCGGCCACCGAGGATGGCGCCGAGGCCCATGTCGAGGTTGGGGGCGTCCCAGACCAGAAGCACCCGCTTGGGGTGGCGGGAGTCACGACCGAAGTCGAGAGGAGATTCCGACGACGTCACGTCGTCGGATAGCTGTTCGCTGACGCTCATGCTCTGATCTTCCCCCATATAAGCTCGGTGATTGCACTACCGACCTTATGGGCTTTGTCCTCGAACTTGGTGACCGGACGCTCGTGGGTCATCGGAGACTCCCAGTCGAGTGCGGTCAGCAGTGGCTCGGCATTGCCGGCTTCTTCGATCCATTCGGCGTACTCGGCGTGATCGGTTGCCACGTGCAGGACTCCGCCGGGCTTGAGGCGGTTGGCGATCAGCGCGAACGTCGGCCCCTGCAGGAGGCGACGCTTGTGATGGCGGGCCTTGGGCCACGGGTCCGGGAAGAACACCCGGACGCCCGTCAGGGACTCGGGGGCGACCATGTTCTCGAGTACGTCCATCGCGTCACCGCGTAGTACGCGGACGTTGGGAATCTCTTCACGCTCGACCTGCTGGAGAAGCTGCGCGAGCCCCGGGCGGTACACCTCGATCGCGATCAGGTTCACGTGCGGTTCCGCCTTGGCCATAGCGGCCGTCGCGGTGCCGGTACCCGAACCGATCTCGATGATCAGGGGTGCCTCGCGTCCGAACCAGGCGTTCGCGTCGAGCGGTGTGTCCGAGACGTCGGCGCCGATGAGCGGCCACTGACGGTCCCAAGCCTGCTGCTGCGCGTCGGTCAGCGCACCCCGGCGAGAGCGAAAGCTGGTCACTCTCGGATGGAGACGGGACCCCTTGGCGTGGTCCGTCTGCCCCGTGTCAGGGGTCTGCGGTGCATGCTGATCGGCTTCGTTCACGAACCCATTGTCACGCATGACCCCCGTTTAGCGCAGACGGGTCTGAAGTTTGAGTTGAGACTTTCTGCGGAAAGTCCTGAAACAGCCGACTTCGGACAGCCAGCGAAAGAGTGGTGTCACCTGCCGTCCTTGCCGAGAACCTGACAGAATCTCACCGACACGATGGGGACGTGGGGTGGGGATGAACACAGGATTTGCATGCAGTAATTGGTCACGAATGTTGCCCGCAGAATCGATCGACGACGCCTGCGCGGAGCCGATCGACCACTTGCGCGCTCTGGCATATCGGCTGACGTCGATCGATTCGGGAGCCGCAGAGGCGGTTCACTCGGTGCTCGGATCGCTGAGCGCGCCGCTCGAATTGGTGGTCGCCGGGCGAGCCGGGGTGGGGCGGTCGTCGTTGGCGCGGATCCTGGGGCGCGACGACCGGTTCTCGCGCAGAGTCGTCGGCGCACCGGTTGTGGTGACCGAGTCGCGCGCGTTCGACGTCCCGGGAACGTCGAACCCCGATCTGGGTCGTCGTTGCGTTGTCTACGTGGTGGTCGACGCGGTCCGCGACGTCGACGGCCGAGCCATTGCCCGAGTTTCCGATCGTGTGGTCGTCGCTGCGAACAAGGCTGACTTGTTCGGGCCGCGCTGGGACGAGGCGCTGGGACGGGCCGCGGAGATCTCGGAGACCGTCGGCGTGCCCACGGTTCCGGTGGAGACACTGACCGGGCGCGGCGTCGAAGAATTGTTCGAGGCTCTCGGACCTGTTCTGGAGGCGCAGTGGTGGGGCCGGGTCGAGCAGATCGGCCCGGCGCTGAGGCGGTCTGCCTCGCGCAGCGCTGCGGGCAGGGACGAGATCGAGTTGTATCTGAGTTCGGACTCCGCGGTGCTGTTCTGCGCCGCGGCGGCGATGATGAGCCCCGAAATTCGAGCCCTGCGTCAAGGCGAGCCTCCCGATCCTCGTACCGCCGACGACGCGGGCACATGCAGCCGGTGGTGGGGCGAGCTCGTGGACGAGTCGGAACAGGCTCCGCAACAAAGGGTCTCACTGATTCGCCGCGGGTATGTGCGTCGGTGGGCGCAGCTCGGGGGCGATCGCTCCGCTCCGGCGGTGACCGATGGATAGCGTTTCGGTACTTCCGGATTCGGTGCTGCGCGTGGTGCAGCGATGGAATCCGGCATCCGATCCGGGTCGCCAGGTCGCCGCCGAAACATCCAGTGGCACTGGAATTTACGTTGTCGGCCCACCGAGGTGTGGACGGGAAGACGTCGCCCGGATGTTCAATGCTTCTGATGACTGTTCGACAGTGACACGCGAGGTGGACGCCGACGTCGTACTTCTGGTCGTCGACGCCGCCAGTGTGATCGGACGCGAGGATCTTCTACTTCTCGACGACGCTGCAGAGAGCGGGATTCCGGTGGTGGTCGCGCTGACCCGCATCGACGTCTACCGAGACTGGCAGGCTGTGCGCCGGCGTGATGCCGAGATTCTTGCTTCGCACTGCACCGCTTTTGCTCAGGTCCCGGTGGTTCCGATTGCGCCTGGTCAAGAGCAGTCGCTCGTTGCCGTCGTGAGCCGGGCGGCACGGGAGAGGGAAGCAGGCGGTTCGGATTCCGGTGTCATCGCGCAGACGCGCCGGATGATCGAGATAGAGATCCGGAATCTGCGTGACAGCGTTTCTGGTGCCGAACTGCGGGCCGAGCGATCACAGTTGCTCGCAGACCGTGACGGCCGGCGAGGCGAACGCCTGGTGCAGGTGCGAAGCCGACTGCAACGAGCGCGCGGGGATCTGTCACAACAAATCGCCGAGGCAACCCGGGCGACGGTCGCCGGGGCACGTGCCTGGGTCGATGCGGCCTCGCGAGCCGAATTGGGCAGCGTGCCGACGCGACTGCAGCACGAGGTCGACCATCACACCCGGGTGTTCGATGCCGCGATGGCGGCAGCGGTGGAAGTGGCGGGCACGACCGGATACATGCCTTCCCCACGGATTCCGGAGGGCCCGCCGCGCCGTCAGCGCGGAAACGAGGACCGGGTGACAATTCTTGTCGGCGCGTCCGCGGGTCTCGGCCTCGGCCGTATCGCGGTGACTCCGCTGGAGATGATTCCGGCCCTGGAGTTCGCGAGTATCCCCGTGACGTTGGTTCTGGGTGGCGTCGCGGCGTGGTGGTTGGCGCGAACTCGCGGGCTGACGGCGGATCGTGCCTACTCGAGGTCGTGGATCGTCGAATCGATGTCGACGGTTCGCGCACAGTGGGAGCAGCGAGTCCAGAGCGTTCTGCTCGAGGCCGAGGCGGATCTGGGAGCGGCGATCATGGCGGAGAGCCGCGAGCAGGTGGCGTCGGCGCAGGCCCGAATCGTGGAGATCGACGGTGAACTTCGTGAGCTTGCCGCGGCCAGATCAGGGCAACTGGCGTCGTGCGAGCGCGACCTCGCCGTTTTGAACGCCGCCTACTGACATTCCGCGAGTGCAGAGTTCTCCACAGCGCCGCAATTTCGGCCTCGACTGATCGTCGGGGTCTGGTAATACTGAGCGGACGGTTTCGGTAGGGGTTGCCGAAGCGGTAGGTCACCATCCAGTAGGGGGAGTAATGGACGCATTTCTGATCACGGCCGGACACATCGACGGGCACGAAGCCGAAGCGCTCGATCCTGGGCGTATCGAGCCCGAGACCTTCGGGCCCTCGTCGGGACCGGTCGATGCCGGCGACCTGAACTTCGACGCCTTCGACTTGGACGGTGACGGAACGGTCGACAGCCGTGTCGTCCACTCCGACGACGACGTCGTGATCGTGTCCGATTTCGATCGCGACGGTAGCGCCGATCGCCTCACGATGATCGAGTCGGACGGCGAGTACTCGGCCTGGGAATGCAGTCGAGACGACGAAGGCGCCCTTGTGTGGCAGAAAATCGATGCCGGAGCGCTCTGAAAAGGTTCCGTTTATGTGCTCTGAGCGCCGGGTAGGCACCTGAACACACCAACTGAATCGTTTCTGTGACATTTCTGACCGCACCCGATTACCTGCAGGTGAACAGCCAGCGTTAACCTCAATACATAGGACACCCGGCGTCCGTGAAATCCACGTGAGTGGATGACGCGGCTGGACCCCGTCGAGAGGGGGACACCGGGATCGACTGGTATCGGGGCGCTGCAGTTTGCATCCGGTGTCACGAGAACCCGGTTCCGGCTCACCCCAGGAGAGTTTGATGACCTCAGCGACCATTCCCGGTCTCAATGGAACTGACGGCACGCCCCCCACGCAGCACAAGGAACTGCTTGCATGGGTGCAAGAGGTTGCCGAACTCACCCAGCCTGATCGCGTCGTCTTCGCAGACGGCTCGGACGAAGAATGGGACCGACTGACAACGAAGTTGGTCGAGGCAGGAACCTTCACCCGCCTCAACGACGAGAAGAAGCCGAACTCTTTCCTCGGCAACTCCGATCCGTCCGATGTCGCGCGAGTCGAATCGCGTACGTACATCTGCTCGAAGGAAGAAATCGACGCAGGTCCCACCAACAACTGGATGGATCCGGCGGAGATGCGCACCCTCATGGGTGACCTGTACCGCGGTTGCATGCGTGGACGCACCATGTACGTCGTGCCGTTCTGCATGGGCCCCCTCGACGCCGAGGATCCGAAGCTGGGCGTCGAGCTCACCGATTCCGAGTACGTCGTCGTCTCCATGCGCGTCATGACCCGCATGGGCAGCAAGGTTCTCGACAAGCTCGGCACCGACGGATTCTTCGTCAAGGCGCTGCACTCGCTGGGCGCTCCGCTGGCCGATGGCCAGGAAGATGTCGCGTGGCCGTGCAACGACACCAAGTACATCACTCACTTCCCCGAGGATCGTGAGATCTGGAGCTTCGGTTCCGGCTACGGCGGAAACGCTCTCCTGGGCAAGAAGTGCTACTCGCTGCGTATCGCTTCGGCAATGGCGCACGACGAGGGTTGGCTGGCCGAGCACATGCTCATCCTCAAGCTCATCTCGCCCGAGGACAAGGCCTACTACATCGCGGCGGCATTCCCCTCCGCTTGTGGCAAGACCAACCTCGCGATGATCCAGCCGACCATCCCCGGATGGCGCGCCGAGACCCTCGGTGACGACATCGCCTGGATGCGTTTCGGTGAGGACGGACAGCTCTACGCCGTCAACCCGGAATTCGGTTTCTTCGGCGTGGCTCCCGGCACCAACTGGTCGTCGAACCCCAACGCCATGCGCACCATCGACCAGGGCAACACGGTCTTCACCAACGTCGCTCTGACCGACGACGGTGACGTCTGGTGGGAAGGCCTCGAAGGCGACCCGCAGCACCTGATCGACTGGAAGGGCAACGAGTGGACGCCCGAGTCGGGCACCCATGCGGCTCATCCCAACTCGCGTTACTGCACCCCGATGTCGCAGTGCCCGATCATGGCTCCCGAGTGGGACGACCCGAAGGGCGTGCCGATCTCGGCAATCCTGTTCGGTGGACGCCGCAAGACGACGGTTCCGCTGGTCACCGAGGCTCGCGACTGGCAGCACGGCGTCTTCATGGGTGCAACGGTCGGCTCCGAGCAGACCGCAGCAGCCGAAGGCCAGGTCGGTACGGTTCGCCGCGATCCGATGGCAATGCTGCCGTTCCTCGGCTACAACGTCGGTGACTACTTCCAGCACTGGATCGACCTCGGCAAGTCCGCGGACGCGTCCAAGCTCCCCAAGGTCTTCTACGTCAACTGGTTCCGCCGTGGCGACGACGGACGCTTCCTGTGGCCAGGCTTCGGCGAGAACTCTCGCGTCCTGAAGTGGATCGTCGAGCGCATCGAGCACAAGGCTGCCGGCATCGACACCCCGATCGGCGTCGTTCCCACCGGATCGGCACTCGACATCGACGGCCTGGACGTGTCGGACGCCGACATCACCGAGGCCCTCGCGGTCAACATCGACGAGTGGAAGGCCGAGATCCCGCTCATCGAAGAGTGGTTCGACTTCGTCGGCGAGAAGCTGCCGACCGGCATTCGTGACGAGTTCGAAGCCCTGAAGCAGCGGTTGGCCTGATAAACCGCCCCCGTATGTAGTGGCCTGATGCCGCATTGGTTCAATTTGATGAACCGATGCGGCATCGGTCGTCTGTATGCCCTTGCCTGTAGCCGTTAAGCAGTTCAGCCGTTATGCAGTTCAGCCGTAAAGCAGTGATCAGCGAGCGGGTCGACACACTCGATCCTCAGGAGGACCAGATATGAGCGGGATCTACAACAACGTGACCGAATTGGTCGGGCGCACCCCGATCGTGCGGCTCAACCGTCTGACCGAGGGCCTGGACGCACAGGTCGCCGTCAAGCTCGAGTTCTACAACCCGGCCAACAGCGTCAAGGACCGGATCGGCGTGGCAATCATCGACGCCGCCGAGAAGTCCGGTGCACTCAAGCCCGGTGGCACCATCGTCGAGGGCACCAGTGGTAACACCGGTATCGCACTCGCCATGGTCGGTGCTGCTCGCGGCTACAAGGTCATCCTGACCATGCCGGAGACCATGTCCACCGAGCGTCGCGTGATGCTGCGTGCTTACGGCGCCGAGATCGTCCTTACCCCGGGCTCCGAGGGCATGGCCGGTGCAGTCGCCAAGGCCAAGGAAATCGTCGAGCAGACCGAGAATGCTGTCTCGGCCAGCCAGTTCGCCAACCCGGCCAACCCGGCCATCCACGAGGCAACGACGGGCGAAGAGGTCTGGGCCGACACCGACGGCGCCGTCGACATCTTCGTGTCCGGCATCGGCACCGGCGGCACCATCACCGGCGTCGGACGCACCCTTCGCAAGTACAAGCCCGAGGTCAAGATCGTGGGCGTCGAGCCCATCGACTCGCCGATCCTCAACGGTGGCCAGCCCGGTCCCCACAAGATCCAGGGAATCGGCGCGAACTTCGTGCCCGACGTCCTCGATCGCGAGATCTACGACGAGATCATCGACGTCTCGTTCCCCGATTCCATCGAGGTCGCTCGCGCACTCGGAACCCAGGAAGGCATCCTGGGCGGCATCTCGTCCGGTGCCATCGTCTGGGCCGCACTCGAGTTGGCGAAGCGTCCGGAAAACGCCGGCAAGCTGATCGTGGCTGTCGTGTGTGACTTCGGCGAGCGTTACATCTCCACCCCGCTGTTCGAACACATCCGGGACTGAGACTTGTGAGTATCCTCGGGACAATTCGCGAGGACCTGCAGGCTGCGCGCGGTCAGGATCCTGCCGCGCGCAGCAATGTGGAGAACGCGCTCGTTTATTCAGGGCTGCATGCCATTTGGGCGCATCGGGTTGCGCATCGCATGTGGGTCGTCCCTGCGCTACGCGGCCCGGCGCGAGTGCTCTCGCAGCTGACACGCTTCGTTACCGGCATCGAGATTCACCCCGGTGCCACCATCGGTCGACGGTTCTTCATCGACCACGGCATGGGCGTCGTGATCGGGGAGACGGCCGAGGTCGGTAACGACGTGATGCTCTATCACGGCGTCACCCTGGGTGGTCGCTCGCTCGAGCAGGTCAAGCGTCACCCGACGCTGGGAGACCGGGTCACCGTCGGCGCTGGTGCCAAGATCCTCGGACCTGTCGTCATCGGTGAAGGTAGCGCTATCGGCGCCAATGCCGTTGTCACCAGAGATGTTCCGGCCGAATCCATCGCGACGGGTATCCCGGCGGTGGCGCGGCCACGGACCACCAAGGAAAAGCTGGTGGACCCGAACAGTTACATCGATCCTGCGATGTACATCTGAAGCATTCCTTCTTCGATGGCCACCCTCGTGTAGACGGCGGGTGGCCATCGGCGTCTGTTCAGGCTCGCGTCAGGTGCCACCCGCGACGTCCCAGTACGACGGCCGTCGCTGCGCCCAGTGCCGCCCCGATCAGGGGATAGCAGGCCAGGACGAGCCAGCGCGGTCCGTCTAAGGGTTCGTAGGCGGTGGCTATCGTCGATTCGGTGTCCCGAGCCATCTGCATGTCCCGAAATGGTACGTAGGAACCCTGATAGACGATGGTCTTGTCTTGACTGGTCATCACGTCGATCAGACTGCCCACCAGGGGAATCCCCCCGACGACAAATCCCAGAACCGCCAGAATCACGATCAGTGCGCGCATCGAACGAGCCTATCGCCCGGCCGGAAGTTCAGACTGCGATCGACGGTTCTTCGGGCGTCGAGAGGGTCAGGATCGCCCGCACGACGCGTGGACTCTGCTCGAGTGAGCGTTCGAGTTCGCGCAACGTGTGGGCCACTCGGGATTCCGCGTAGTCACCGACCAGATCGACGCTGGCCACCAGGTACACCTGCCGTGGCCCGAGGTATTCCATGCGTAGGAACGTGATTCGGTTGATTTCGGGTAGTTGGGTGAGAGCTTCGACGGCTGCTGCCCGCAGCGTCGGTGAGGCCTCTTCGCCGACCAGGAATCGGCGGTTGCGATCGATCAGGATGATCGCGATGACTCCGAGAAGTATGCCGACGAAGATGGAGCCGAGGGCGTCGGGGATCGGTGAACCGGTGATCTGGTGCAGTAGGACGCCGACGAATGCGATGACCAAACCGATCAGTGCCGCAGCATCTTCGGCGAACACGGCCCGGGTCGTCGGGTCGGACGTGTTGAGCGCCTGGGCCATGACGTCACGGTTCACGGCGGACGCTTCGGTTCGGAGTTGCTTGTACGCCTGCCGGAACGAGATGCCTTCGAGGATGAACGAGACGCCGAGGACTGCGTAGGCGACACCGAAGTCGGTGGCCGGTTCGGAATGGAACAGTTCCTGGATGCCGTGGGTGATCGACACACCTGCACCGAGCGCGAAGAGTCCGAGGGCGGCGAACATCGACCAGATGTAGGCCTCCCGGCCGTACCCGAGTGGCTGGTCTCGGTCGGGAACCCTTTTCGAGCGGCGGTTCGCGATCAGCAGCAGCACTTCGTTGCCGGTATCGGCCCAGGAGTGGGTGGCCTCGGCGACCATCGATGCAGATCCGGTGACGATGGCGGCCGCCGTCTTGGCCCCGGCGATCAGCGCGTTAGCCGCAAACGCCAGTACGACTGTCGTGGTGCTCTCGTCGCCGTTTCCCGTCGGCTCGGCCTTGGGTTCGATGCTCACGAACTTCAGGCTAGGCGGGTGGCGACGGTTTCGTGCGGTGACGCTCGGCGACGGAGCGCAGCAGTGTGTCGACGGCGTCGTGGAACTGCGTCAGGCCCGGCTCTTCGACGGGAAAGTGCCCGCTCCCGTCCAGCATCACGAATTCGGTGGGTGCGTTGATGCGGCGGAGGGACTGCAAGCTCAGTTCGGGTGGCGTCCATCGGTCGGCGGCCGGGTGGGTGAGCAGAACGGGCGTCGTCCGAAATGCTTCGGGTGCGGTGTGCTCGAACGAGAAGTAGCTGCTGAGGAATCCGAGTGGCACCCGAACACCGCCACCGCGCGGATCGGTTGCGCACAGCGTCGCGAGTTCACGGTTGCTGCTCATGTTCGCGACGTCGGCGACCCAACGGATGGGCACGCGGATACGGCCCACCAGTCGTTCGGTGCGGCGCATCAGGGGAGCGCCGTAGACACCCATCGGGCCGAACCGCGCCGCGGCAGCTCTGGCCGACGGATTCGAGGGATCGAGCAGGCAGGTAGCGACGACGGCGTCGGCCAGACCGGTCCGCGCGGCTACCTCGTAGGCCAGCAGACCGCCGATGCTGGCGCCCAACAACACCAGCGGCCGATCGTCGGCTGCCTTCTCGGCCCGGACGAGATCGCAGAGGAGATCGACCCACTGCTCGTACCGGACGCCGGCGGGATCGGCTACGACGGTGTCGCCGTACAGCGGAAGATCGGGGAAGAGGACTTCGGCTCCGAGTTTCACGCCGATCCCGGCGAACGGCCACAACGCGCCCGAGTAGCCGCCGGCGCCGTGGATGCCGAGAACACGAACCGGTGCGTCTGGAGCCACTGCCCGTGCGACGTGGACGGTGTTGCCGTTCCACTCCCACCACGTCGGGGTCGGCGCCGGCATGTGGTCGGTGTACCGGTCGGGCATAAACTTCGAGTAATCGGCGCTGGTCACCTACACAATTCTCGGTATCGGCGCCGCGGCTGACAACTCGCATCGGAGGACCGTGTCGACTCGGCGGAAAAGGCCCTCCCAGCAGCGGTCGAGGGCTACCTACGACGCGATCCTGGAGGCAGCTACTCGCGTTTTCGCTTCGGAAGCCATGGCAGCGACCACCAACCGGATCGCTGACGAAGCAGGGGTGTCGGTGGGCTCGCTCTACCAGTATTTCAGCGACAAGTACGAGATCCTTGCGGAGTTGGCGAACCGTCACGTGAGTGCTGCGCGGGAGAGTTTTGCGCTCTGCCTTGCCGACATCGTCGAGCGCGAACTCTCCCTGGACGAGGCCGTGAGAATGTTGGTGGAGTGCGCGGTCGAAGTGAACAGTAAGCCGCGAGAGTTCTTTCACCTGCTCTACGATCAGGTTCCACGTACGCGTGAGCTCATCGAGCAGGTCGAAGGAATGAATCGGCAACTGGTACTGGGTTTTTCGGAGTACCTCCAGAGCTACGGTTTCAGTGCGGAGGATGCGTTGTTGACGTCGCGGCTGACCGTGACTGCCGTGGACAGTCAGGTGCATCGGGTTGTGCTGGAATCGGATTCACCCGAAGAACTTCGAGTGCGAACGGAAGCCGTCGTGCGGCAGGCGAGATCGATGATCGCGTCGGAATCCTGATCCGGTGTGCGGAATGGTGACCACAGTCCGTTATGGTTCTGACGTCATCATCGAGGTAATGGGAAGTCGGTGCAATTCCGGCGCGGTCCCGCCACTGTGAGGTCGTCCATGCGTCGACCGTAGCCAGATACCACCCTCGTTGACGTTGTGTCATGCCACGAGGATGGATCGGTCACACCATGAATGCTGTTGGCGGAGCTCTGTCTCCACCTACCCACCTGCCTTCGCCGAAGGCTGGTGCGCCTCGAGGACGGCTCAGTCCGGGTATCGTGCTGCCCGCTCTGCTGGTCGTCACCGTGCTCTCTGCTGTGTGCGCGTTGGCATTCGGATCCGAGATGCTCCCCGTGTCCACTGTGGTGGACGTGGTGCACTCGCGCTTCGGAGGCCCACCCGTCACGCGTTCCGAACTTGCGATCGTGTGGGGGATCAGAGCACCGGGGGTACTGCTCGGTCTGGCCGTCGGCGCTGGTCTTGCCGTCGCCGGCGCGGTGGTGCAAACCCTCGTCCGTAACGCTCTTGCCGATCCCCACCTGCTGGGAGTGTCGTCCGGCGCGAGTGTCGGTGCCACCGCCGTCATCACCACCGGACTGTTCGCCGGCGCGGGAGTGTGGGCGCTCAGTTTCGGCGCGATGATCGGGGCGTTGGGAGCTGCGATTCTCGTCTTCACCATCGCGACGCTGCAAGGCGGTATCACTCCACTGCGATTGGTTCTGACCGGCACCGTTACCGCATCCGCCCTGTCGGCGATCGCGAGTTTTCTGGTGCTGCGTACCAATGATTCCCAGGCCGCGCAGTCCGTATTGTTCTGGCTCCTGGGAAGTTTGGCCGGGGCATCCTGGGACAAGTTGTGGGCGCCGGTCATCGTTGTGTTCCTGCTGACGGCAGCGGTGTTCGCCCTGCACGGTTGGCTGGATGCGCTGGCGGCCGGACCGGACGTCGCGGCTTCGCTCGGTATTCCCATCCGAACCCTGCGAAACGTGCTGTTCGGCGTGCTGGCAGCGTTGGTCGGCACGATGGTTGCAGTGTCCGGCGCGATTGCCTTCGTAGGCTTGGTCATACCGCACGTCACACGCATGCTCGTCGGAGCCAGACATCGAGTGGTGTTGCCGGCGGCAGCGCTGATCGGCGCGTCGTTCCTGGTGTGGGTCGACGTCGTGGCGCGGACCTCGTTGCGGCCGACCGAGATCCCGCTGAGCGTGGTGACCGGGGTGATCGGTGCCCCGCTGTTTCTCCTGCTTCTCGGCCGTCGGCGCTACCGATTCGGTGGCAGTTCGTGAGCGCCCGCGCCCTGGCGCTGACCGCGTCCGGAGTCGTTGTCCACATCGACCGCCGAACCGTCGTCAAGGGCGTCGACATCGCGGCGGACGCCGGTGCAGTAGTCGGCGTCGTCGGTCCGAACGGATCGGGCAAGTCGACTTTGTTGCGTGCGCTTGCCGGTCTCGGACCGATCGCCGACGGTGACGTACGCGTCGGCGGCGAGTCCGTGCACGCGATGTCCGCGCGTTCGCGGGCCAAAGCCATTTCTTTTGTGGCGCAGGAAGAGCAGAGTCCCGCCGATTTGTTGGTTCACGAGTACGTGACTCTGGGGCGCACGCCACATGCAAAGCCCTGGAGTGTCGGCGGAAAGCTCGAGAATGCCGTCGTTGATCGTGCTCTGGGCGAGGTCGGAATGATCGAGCACCGGTTCTCTTCGATGGACACGCTTTCCGGCGGCGAGCGTCGGCGGGTATTTCTCGCCCGAGGTCTCGCGCAGGATGCCGGCGTGCTCATCCTCGACGAGCCGACCAATCATCTCGACATCCGGCATCAACTCGAACTGCTCGATCTGGTCCGGTCGTTGGACCGGACGGTCATCATGGCACTGCACGACCTCGATTTGGCTGCGGCAGTGTGCGATCGGGTGCTCGTGCTCGCGGATGGAGTTGCCAGGGCGTTCGGACATCCATCCGACGTACTCACCACCTCGGTGGTGGCAACTGTCTTCGGCGTCGAGACTTTCGAGCTCGTGAACCCCGCGACAGGCCGTTCACACCTCGTATTCGAATCACGAAATTCTCAACTACAACAATCATTTTCGGAGAGTGCACTTTGATACATGTCAAGACTCGAGCGTCGTTCGGTGCGGTTGTAGCCGCGACAGCGTTGTTGACAGTTGCCGGCTGCTCGGCAACCGCGCCCGTCGACGAAGCTGCAGACAAGACTTCGGTGACATTGGAGAACTGCGGGACCGAAAGCACTTTCCAGCTTCCGATCGAGAACGTCGTTGCGACAAGCAATGCGGCCAATATCGGCACCATTCTCCGAGTCGGCGGTTTGGATCGTCTCGCGGCCGTCGTGTTGAACACGAACAACGACGCGATCATGGAGTCGATGTTCGGCCCTGGAATTGCGGACGTCCCACACCTGGACGGAACGATCACGATGGAGACGATTCTGGGTAAGCAGGCGGACCTGGTGGTCGGCTCCTACAGTGGCTTGTTCAAGGGAGCCTCCGGTGTGACGCCGGAATCGCTGCAGAGCAACAACATCGATGCATATGTGATTTCCGATAGTTGTAGGCAGAGTGCCGCAGCGGATTCCGCGCTCGGCACGATGGGTCCGTGGGATGCCCTTCGTGCGGACGTGACCAATTACGGAAAGCTGTTCGGAACCGAGGACACTGCCGCCGAGGCACTGAACGAATTGGATTCACGTTTGGCACGTCTGGAGTCCGCGCCAGATGCCGCCGACAAGCCGAAGGTCTTGATCTACGACAGCGGTGAAGAAGATCTGTACACCAGCGGAGGCAACGGAGCCCCCAACGGAATCGTCGACGTCGCCGGGGGAACCAACGTGTTCGCCGACGTCGACAACACCTGGTTCAAAGCGAGCTGGGAGACCGTCGCGAAGTCAGAACCCGACGTCATCGTGATCATGGACTACAAGAAGAGCGCTGACGAAGTACAGGGCAAGATCGACGCGATCAAGAGCCGAGAAGGCCTACGCGATCTCGATGCCGTCAAGCAGAACCGCTTCGTCGTACTCCCGCTCGCCATGTTCACCAGCGGATTCCCCAACGTCTACGGCGCGGAAGAGCTGCGCGCGAAGATCGAAGAGTTCGGACTCGCTCCGTCGAGCGGGATCGACTGGACAACCGCGCCGTCGGCATGAGTGTCGACAGTGGTTCGCATCGGGTGATCGTCGTACTGCGGCCGACCGTCAGCGGCCTCGACGAGTCGGCCGCGCGACGGATGTTCGACGCTGTTCGGGCCGGCACCGACGCCGACGTTCGTATTGCGTACCTCGATGTCGCGTCGCCGAGCCTTCACGAGGAACTCGATCGAGCGCATACCGATGACGTGGGCAAGGTCGTGTTGATTCCAGTTGCGGTGCCGAGGGATCGGTACCTGCTCACGTGGACCAGCAAGGCTGTTGCGAACTGGCGCGAAACCCGGATCGGTGCCGAACTGGAAGTCTCGCTCCACGAATCGGAAACGCTCGAAGGTGCCGTGGCCGCGCAAGTGATCGATGAACTCGGCGCGGCCGGAAAGCCGATCACTGCCAGTCCGGCGTCGTATCGCAGTCCGGCTTGGTCGGTGATCGAGCAGCACGATACACATCTGTTGGTGTGCAAGGGGCCCCGCTGCATGGCGTACGGAGCAGGGCCTCTCCACCGGGCCATGAGTGCGGCGGCCAAAGGCACTTCGGCAAAGGTGACGGGAACCGGTTGTCTGAGCCCGTGCAACCTGGGCCCGTTGGTGATCGCGAACCCCGGTGGCACCTGGTTCGGTCATGTGGACGCCGGTGACGCTGAAGCATTGGTCGTAGGTCAGGAGAATCAATTGGTGGATCACGTTCTGGACCGGTAGATACAGGTCGGCGAAACAGAGAACCCGCTGAGCGCGAAGTGCGCTCAGCGGGTTCTGTTGTCCTGTCTCAGGAACCGAAGGGAAGGGTTCCCGGCGGGATCTGGTATCCACTGCTGCCGACGGAGGCGCTGCCCCAGAGTGCGAGGAAAGCGTTGATGGCGTTGGTGAGCATATGAATGTCCTTTGTGAGATGACTGATTCGTTTTCGACGGTACCGGGTGGATCTGTGGATTCGCTGGGAGTTGGCACCCATTTCATGGGGCTGGCACCCGTTCCGGCAGGTCGGAACGGGTGCCAACTGTCAGCAAAGGGTGCCAACTCCCGGGTGGGTCAGCCCACGTAGCCGGGCGGCATGAGTACGGACTTGGTCTCGCAGAAGGCTTCGAGGCCCTCAGGTCCGTTCTCGCGCCCGATACCGGAGTTCTTGTAACCACCGAACGGTGATCCGGGATCGAAGGCGTACCAGTTGATCGCGTAGGTACCCGTGCGGATCTGCGCGGCAACTTCGAGTCCGTGATCGATGTCGGTGGTCCAGACTGATCCGGCGAGGCCGTAATCCGAATCGTTGGCGATCTTGATGGCCTCGTCCTCGGAGTCGTACGGGATCACCGAGAGAACGGGTCCGAAGATCTCCTCGCGTGCGATGGTCATCGAGTTGTCCACGTCGGCGAAGATCGTCGGCTCGACGTACCAGCCCTTGTCCAGGCCGGCGGGACGTCCACCACCGAGTACGACGCGCGCGCCTTCTTCCTTGCCCTTGGCGATGTAGCCCTCGACGCGCTCGCGCTGCTTCTCGGAGATCAGCGGGCCGAGTTGTGCTGCGGGATCGGACGGATCGCCGACGGTCATGAAGCCTGCCGCGGTCTTCATTCCCTCGATGACCTCGTCGTAACGCGAACGGGGAGCGAGGATTCGGGTCTGAGCGACACAGGCCTGGCCGGTGTTCATCAGGCCGGACATGACGAGCATCGGCATTCCGGCGGCGATGTCGGCATCCTCGAGGATGATCGCGGCGGACTTGCCACCCAGTTCGAGGGAGCAGCGCTTGAGGTTCTGCGCGGCGATGGCACCGATCTTGCGACCGACGGCACTGGATCCGGTGAACGTGATCTTGTCGATGCCCGCATGAGAGACCAGGTATTCGCCGGTCTCGGCTCCGCCGGGGAGCACGGAGATGACGCCTTCGGGAACGCCTGCCTCGGTGAAGATCTCGGCGATCACGTGGACGGAGAGAGGGGATTCGGGTGCGGGCTTGAGCAGTACGGTGCAGCCGGCGAGCAGCGCGGGGGCCAGCTTGTTGATCGCCAGGAACAGCGGGACGTTCCAGGCCAGCACGGCGGCGACGACGCCGACGGGCTCACGGGTCACCTTGGTCTGCCCGAACGCACCGGTGCGCTTCTCTTCCCACGCGAACTTGTCGGCCAGCTCGGCGTAGTAGCCCAGCGTCGCCATCGACGGGGTCTGCTGCATCATGCCGACCATGGCGGGCGGCTGGCCCATCTCGTTGGAGATGAGCTGGTTGATTTCCGCGCTGCGCTCTTCGATCAGCTTGGCGGCCTTGGCGAGGATCGCGCCGCGCTCGGCGGGGGTGGTGCGTGACCACGGTCCCTCGAACGCCGCGCGGGCTGCGGACACGGCCGCGTCGATGTCTGCCGGTGCTGCGATGGGACAGCTGCCGACGCGCTCCTCCGTTGCGGGAGAGAACACTTCGAGTACCTGGTCGGTGGCCGGGGCCACCCATGCTCCACCGATGTAGAGCTTGTCGTAGTCAGTCATCAATTCATTCCTCGGTGTTGTCGGTCGCCGCGAGGGCATACGCGTCGTCTGCCTGTGCGGTGTCGGTGAAACTGGTGAATCCGTATTTCTCGTGCGGTCCGATGGCGGCTACCTCGAAAAGACCGGTGCCGGTGTTGGTGTTCGTGCCTTCGGTGAGCGTGAAGGACGCGAGGTTGTCGACGGGGGAGAACATGCGTTGGAACGGTTCGATCTCGTGGACCTTGTGGCGGAGCCCCTGTACGACGAGTTCGCCCTGCCACATTCCGTGACGCCAGTCCTGTTCGAGCCCGTAGCCGGTGCCGATTCCGATGTAGTTGGCCAGCAACAGTTCGCAGGTGACGGTGAGGACTTCACCGCCTGGCCGGTGGAAGGTGATGGTCGCTCCGGTGACGTCGCGGGTGTCGGGGCAGAACGTCAGCTCGTGTTCGGGTCGGCCGAGCCATTCGTTGTCCCTGGCTTCGTCCGGCCACACTCGCATGGCTTCTTCGACGATGCGCCTGCCCTGCTCGTCTTCCTGCATGATCACCGAGATCGTGAACTCGTCGAACTGCATGACCGCGTAGATCCAGAAGAAGTTCTGGATTCCGTCGACGGCGCGTCTGCCTTGCGGTTCGGCTTCACCGACCGGACGCACACCCCACGAGCGGTCGCGGTTACCTCGCCACGTCTTCGGGTCGATCGCGAAGTCCTCCCCGTCGACGGTGAGCGATCCGGTCCACGTGCCGGTCTGCAGGAAGCGTGAGGTGTCGAACGTGACTCGTTCGAGTTGACGGCGAAAGTGCTTGGGCTCGAGCGCCGCGGGGATGGTGGCATCGAAGGTGATGTCGAAGGAGAGATCGTATTCGCTGCCCGGTTCGAGTACGACGCGGAGCTTCTGCAGCCCTTCGAGCACTTCGACGCGCAGAGGTCCGACGGTGGTGTCGGTACGGTCGGCACCCAGCGCCTTCGACATGCGAGCAACGATGTGGTCGTCACCGCGGCGAAGGACAGCGAATGCGTCCATGACGCCGAGGTTGGGGTACTGGCCGAGTCCGACGATGAGGAACACGTCGGGGGATTCGGTGGGGTAGCAGTTGAAGTAGTAGCGGTCGTAGAAGTTTCGATCCGAGGTGGCTACGTGACGGATCGGTTCGGCGATCTGGTGAACGGGATAGTCGTCCATCGGTGAGAGCATGTCAGGCCAACCTCTCCCAGTAGGTGCCGTCGAGCATCGCGGCGAGCGAAGCGCGGTGCATGATCATGTCGTCGGGGTCTTCGGGTCGCTGTGACTGGCCGAAAGCTATGGCGCGGGCCTGGATTCGCCACATGATGACCGCCTGACGCAGTGCGGCATAGGTAACGTAGAACTCCAGATCGTGTGGGGTGTGGCCGGTGATCTCGGCGTAGGTGTGCGCGAGATCCGGCAGTCGAAGGAAGTCGGGAAGGCCGGGTAGGTTCGCCAACCCGGCGATGTCCTCGAAGAACCTGTGCAGGAATGCCATCCAGCCCAGATCCATCTCTCGCGGGCCGAGAGTTGCCATTTCCCAGTCGAGTACGGCTACCGGCGCGAAGTCCTGGTACATGACGTTGCCGATGCGCGAGTCGCCCCAACAGAGCACCGCCGGAGAATCGTCCGCGGGATTGTTCTCCTCGATCCAGTCGAGGGCACGTTCGATGAGCGGTGATCTGATGCCGTCGGAGACCACCCACTCGTAGTACGCGCGCTGCTCGGCGATGTGCGCCGTGAATGCGTCTCGTGCAGTCGTTCCCGAATTCGGGAGTCGGAGGAAGTCGAAACGCTCGCACGGCTTGTCGATGGCGTGCAATTGAGCCAGGACGTCGACCGAGCTGCGCTGGAGGGTTTTTCGCTGGTCGGGGGACGCTTCGGTGACCCACGATCCGAAGTTGTACGGCATGACGTCTGGCGGCACGTCGCCGGAGATTCGTTCCATCACGAAGAACGGCGCACCCAACGCGTCCGGGTCGGATTCTGACCAGTACACCGCGGGTACGGGCACCGCCGAGTGCTCGCGCACCTGAGCCATGGTGCGGAACTGGGATCCGAGGTCGTAGGCAGGAAAGACCGGCATGGTCGATTCCGTCGGTGCCACCCGAGCGACCAAGGGATGATGATCGCCGTCCCAGGTGGCGTCGAAGAGGATGGTTTCGCTGGACATGCCGTTGGCTGCGGGCAAGGTGACGTCGGCGACGGTCACAGTGGATCCGCTCGGCACCTTGCCGGCCATCCACCGTTCCAGGCGCTCACGGAGGTCTTCGGTGTCGCGGAGGGAATCGCTCGGTCGGGCGACCTGGGCGTGATGCTCGGTTTCATCGGTCGAAGAAGCAGTCGAGGCAACGTCAGATGAGGAAGCGTCTGGGCTCACGGTCACCTCCTTCCCGTAGGCGTCACGTGCAATGCCCGTAACGGTGTGAGTCAGAACACTAAAACACGTTACAGAAATTGGGAACAGGTGGCACCCGTTTAGTGGGACTCCCTGCGGATTTATCGGGGAAGAACGCGTGTCAGATAACGGCGGTGAGCGCGAGCAAGCCCGCACCGGTCAGAGTTCCGGCGCCACCCAGCTCGGCGGGAACGATCCGGAGCCCGGCGATGAACGACAAACGGGCATGTCGGGCAGCCGCGTCGAGCATCGGTTCCCACAGCGGTGCACCCGACTGGGCGAAACCGCCGCCGATCACCGCGAGGTCCACGTCCAGGAGGGCAGCCGCCGAGGCGATGGCACCACCGAGCGCCGTGCCTGCGCGGTGGAGCGCGTCCACGGCGATCGCGTCGCCGCTGCGTGCACCCTCGGCTAGTTCACGGCCGGTGTTTCCCGACCAGCTCTGGCTACGAGCCCATCGCACCGCGGACGGTCCACTGGCCACCGTCTCGAGGCAGCCGACGCCCCCGCAGCTGCACGGTTCGGAAGATCCTGGAACGACGAGGTGGCCGATGTGACCGGCGTTCCCCGTGCGACCCCGAGCAATCTCACCGCCGAGGACGATTCCTCCGCCGATTCCCGTCGAGACGACCAGGCTCAGGAGGTTCGGGGTTCCGCGTCCGGCGCCGTGGTGGAACTCCGCCAATGCCGCTGCGGCTCCGTCCATGGCGAGGGCGGTTCCGGCATCGGGAAAGACGCTGCGGACGCCCGCTACGAGCTCGAATCCCTGTGCCCACTCGGTGATGTTGATGGGGGCGACGACGCCGGCGACGGTGTCCACCGGCCCGGCGCAAGCGATGCCCACACCGTCGACGTCGCGGCCGTCTGCGACTCGTTCGAGCAGCGCCGCACACGCTCCCCACGGGTCGGTCTGCGGCGTCGGCACACTGTCGAACACGGGAACACGGCCGTCCTCGGACACGACGCCGGCCGCCATCTTGGTGCCACCGATGTCGAGTGCGAGGCGCATGTCGCTATCGCTTTTCGAGAACCACGACGAGGTTGCTCACCAGGAACTCCCGAAGACCGGGGACTCGGACCATCCACCACGCCCACGATGGGTGGTAGCGCGGGATCGCGGCGAGCAACGTGCCCTGGCTGGTTCCACGGGCCCAGCGTAGGCCGTCGGTGGCGCCGACTTTGAACAACGACACCCCGAATCTGTTCTTCGGTTCGCGTCCGGTCTTGCGGAGGTACCGCTTGGCTGCGTACTCGCCCCCCAGCGCGTGCCACGGTCCGGTTTCGTGGCCGCCGAACGGACCCCACCACAGGGTGTACGAGAGAACCATCAAGCCGCCGGGCTTGGTCACGCGCAGCATTTCCTCGGCCATCAGCCACGGCTCGCTGACGTGTTCGGCCACGTTGGAGGAGAAGCAGATGTCCACGGACGAGTCCAGGAACGGCAGTGCCAAACCGGATCCACGCACCGCGCCGCCCACGGTCAGACCCGCGGCGTGCATCTCCGACGGATCGGGTTCGACGGGAATGTAGCGGGCACCTGCGGCTTGAAAGACCTCCGCGAAATAGCCCGGACCACCGCCGACGTCGAGGACAGTGAGACCGTCGAGGGATCGTCCGGTGTGACCTTCGTGCAGGTCCGAGATCAACTCGACGGAGTCGCGCGCAAGCGCGCCGTAGAAGATGTCGGGCGCGGACTGCTCGTGGCGGAAGTCGCTGAGCAGGCCGAACGAGCGTTTCAGGGTTGCCCGTCGGCCGAAAATGCGGGTCACTGCGGGCTTGGTCACGGGTAGCAACTTTAGCCACTGGGTCGCCCGGTCCACGAACACCGTCAGGAGCGCGGCAATACGGACGCTCGAACAGTTAGGGTGTTCGGCAGGGTTACCGGCCGGTCAGGCGGGGCATCCCGCAGGATCGCCCGAACCGGGGTGGCCACCGACCGACTCAGGGAGTAACGCACGTGCGCGAGGTTCTGTTGCTCTGCTGGCGCGATACCGGGCATCCCCAGGGTGGTGGAAGCGAGCGTTACCTCGAGCAGGTCGGATCCCAGTTGGCCGAGCGCGGTATCAAGGTGACGCTGCGGACGGCGTCGTACCCCGGGGCGCCCGCGTCGGAGGTTCGAGACGGCATCACGATCAGCCGGGCCGGTGGACGTTTCAGCGTGTACCCCCGCGCTCTGGCCGCCATTGCCGCCGGACGTCTGGGTTTCGGATCGCTCAAGGGCATTCGCCCCGACGCGGTGATCGACACCCAGAACGGCATCCCCTTCTTCTCGAAGACCGTGGCGGGTGCGCCGGTCACGCTTCTGGTCCATCACTGCCATCGTGAACAATGGCCGGTGGCAGGCAAGCTCGTCGGCCGGATCGGCTGGTGGGTCGAATCGCGATTGTCACCGCGCACCCATCGACGTAGTCAGTATCTGACGGTGTCGCTTCCTTCGGCCGAAGAATTGGTGGACCTCGGTGTCGAGCGCGAACGAATTGCCGTGGTGCGCAACGGTGCCGATCGGCTCCCCGTCGGCGTCGACGCAGGTGGATCGATCACCAGGGCCGAGCGTCCCACCATCTCGGTTCTCTCACGACTGGTGCCGCACAAGCAGATCGAGGACGCACTCGAGGCAGTCGCAGCCCTGCGTCCGACGCTTCCGGACATCCATCTCGACGTCATCGGTGGTGGTTGGTGGGAGCAGAACCTGCGAGATCGCGCCGCCGAGTTGGGAATCGGTGACGCCGTCTCGTTCTACGGTCACGTCGACGAGGCTCGTAAACATGAACTCCTTGCGCAGTCGTGGATTCACCTCATGCCTTCGCGGAAGGAAGGGTGGGGCCTGGCGGTCATCGAGGCTGCGCAGCACGGCGTTCCGACGATCGGCTACCGCAGTTCCAAGGGCTTGACCGATTCGATCGTCGACGGAGTGACCGGGCTGTTGGTCGGCGGTGAGAACGCCGGCGACGGTGACATCGCTGATCTGACGCAGGCGGCAGGCACCCTGCTCCGCGACCACGAACTCCGCACGGTGCTCGGTGAGAAAGCTCGGGTGTGGTCGGGCGAGTTCTCCTGGGAGCAGACCGGCACCGGGGTGCTCGAGGTGCTGACCGCACACAAGGACGGTCGTTGGGCCTCAGGACTGGCCGCGCCTCGCGAGACGAATTCGGTTCTGGTTCAGTCCGACTGAGATCAGCGCGATCACGCCCATCAGTATCCAGGCGAGATGCGCAGCGATGACGGCAGTTCGGGCGCCGGTCGACGCTTCCTGCGCGGCAACATCTCCCGGTACCCGGTAGAGCTCGAGATCGTTGTCGGCAAAGACCTGTTCCAACCCGTCGAGTGTCGCTGCCGCCTTGCCGAGCTGGCCTGGTGTCTCACGCTCGATCAGTACCCATCCGACTCCGAGATCGGCCAACTGCGTAGGACTCCCGCCGGCAAGCAGCACATCCTCGACCTGGGTGGCCCGGGTTCCTTCACCGCCGACAGCACCACCGGCAACCACCAGTTGGCCGGTCTGCAGCACGTCGAGGGGTAGGAAGCGTGGTGCTGGATCGAGTACCGGCGCATCACCGCTGTAGGGGAAGGCGCGGAACATCCCGGCGGGAAGCACTGCAACGTCACCGGTTTCGTCTCGTAGTTGCTCGGCCACCACGGTCCAGGACCCGGGATAGTGCACGGGCTTCAACGCGCCGCCGACACCCCACACCAGATCCGGTAGCGCCACGATCGTCACCACGGCGGCGGCGATCGAGAATGTCGGGCGGGGAAGGGAGAACCGATTGCCCGCCCACATCACCGCGGCGGCGGCAGCGAGTGCGTAGAACGGTACGGCCAGCGCGACCCACTTCTGGGCGTCACGCAGTAGACCGGCGCCGGTGAACACCTCGACCGACCATCGGCCGACGTCGAGCCCCCACGGAGTAGCGCCCAGGGTCGGAGCGAGCACCGCGAACAGGGCCAGCGCGCCGAGTCCACTGACAACGGGGTTCCGGCGTCGGCGCCATAGAGCGGGCACACCGGCAAACACCACGACAAGCAGAAGAACTGTTCCGACCAACGCGAAGAGTGTTGTGCGCGTGGAAGGTACCGCTGCCGAGTTCCAGATACCGCCGAGCCCGGCGAGGCTGCCGAGCGTCGCGAGTCCCGGTTCTGCTCGGGCGGCAAAGGCGGCGACTCCCGCTGGATCGGAACCGTCGCCTGCTGCTCCGGATACGAAGGTGGCGACCAACCACGGCGAGGCGGCGACGAGGAACAGCCCGATAGCGCCGCAGACGCGCCGCATGGCCGAGGTTCGGCCTCCGGGGGTGGCAACCACCACCAGCGCGGCCGTCAGAGCGAGCAGAGCGCCGGTAGGTGTCAGGCCCGCGAATGCCAGTGACGCGGCCAACGCCCACCAGGACCCGGGCGTGGCTCGGCGAACTCCGATTCCGGCACACACGATCCACGGCAGTGCGGCATAACCGGTCAGCAGGCTCCAATGTCCTTGCAACAGGCGCTCGGCCACGTAGGGGTTCCAGAGCATCACCGTCGACGCGACCAGTTGTGGACCGAGACCGGCCGTCGGCAGCAGGACGGCGACCATGCGCGCCGCACCCCAACCGGCGAGCCAGAGCGCCACGAGCAGGATGAACTTGACCACCAGTCCGCCGTCGATCACGGTGCTCAACGCTGCGATCAGCGCGTCCTGGGGAACGGCGCGGGCTGCGGCGTCGGTGAGTCCGAGGGCGGAGTCGGTCAAGTACGAGCGCGGCGTGCTGACAGCGTCGCGCAGCAGGAGGTAGCCGGGGCCGAGCAGCGGTCCGAGGATCAACAGTGCCAGCGCCAGGCTGTACGCCGCAGGCAGGTAACGGCGGTATCCGGCTTGCACTGTCATGACGCGCACGATACGTGGTGCATCATTACTGCCATGCCTCGCCAACCACTCGATCGCGCCGCCGCGGCCGGGGTCGGCATGGTTTTGGTGGGATCGATGACGGCCAATGTCGCGTCGTACCTGTTGGCATGGTTGGCCAGCCGATGGTTGGGTCCGGTCGGCTACGGCGAGTTCGCGAGTCTGCTTGCCGCCCAGTTGGTACTTGCGGTTCCGGCTTTGGCGTTGCAGACGGTGGTCGCCCGCGAGGCGGTGCGTGGCAAGAGCACAGATGCGTTGCGGTCGTTGGGGTATCGATGCACCGCGATCGTCGCCGTCCTCGCGGTTGCGCTCGCTCCGGCGATGGCGTGGCTGCTCGACACCGGAATCGTGGCGTCGTTCTCGGCATTGGTGACCGCGCCCATGTTGGTTCTACTGGCAACGGAGCAGGGGTTGTTGCAGGGTCACGGTCGATTCGGCACTCTCAGTGCCGTGCTGGCCGGAGCCGGGGTGATGAAAGTCCTTCCGGCAGTAATCGTTCTGGCTTTCGGCGGCGGGGCAGGCGCGGCATTGGTCGCGGGCGCGGCCGGAACTGCGTTGCTGGTGGCGATAGTCCGAGTGGTCGACCGAACCGTCTCGGTGAGCGAGGACCGTGCGGTGCGGATCGGCGTCGTCTCCGTGCTCGCGGCGTCACAGGTCCAGCTCGCGCTGATCGCGTTGTCTTCGCTGGACCTGCTGATCGTCCGCGTCGTCCTCAGTGAGTACGACGCCGGTGTCTACGCACTCGGCGCCGTCGCGACGAAGGTGGCGTTCTGGCTGCCACAGGCAGTGGGCGTCGTGCTGTACCCGAAGATGGCGAATCCGGCGCACTCGGCGCAAGCGGTTCGCTCGGCGTTGGCGGTGCTCGTCGGTATCGGCGCCGTGTTGGTTCTGGGGGCGGCGGTTGCCGGCCCGCTGGTGCCGATGCTCGTGGGCGACGCGTACGCCGCCGTGGCTCCGATGCTGTGGGCCTTCGCCCTGCACGGTGCAGCGTTGGCGGTACTCCAGGGTGCCTTGCTGTCCGCAATCGCGTCAGAACGCACGCGAGTGGCCCTTCTGGCGTGGGCAGGACTGGTTGTGGAGGCGACGGTCATGCTGGTGTGGGCGAAGACGCCGGGAGAGTTGATCGGCGTCGCCGTGGTGGTTGCGTCGACAACGGCCTTGGCGGTGTCCATCGCCGCAGTGCGAAGTGCCGACCGCGCCCGGCCGGCACCTCACAGCGACGTCAGTTCTCCAGACGCGTGAACAAATCGTCGAAGTAGTCGAGCGTACGCATCGCGGTGTAGACGGATCCGTAGTTGATGTTCCCACCCGTGTAGACGACGTTGTCGCCTTGTACTGCGCGGATACGGTTCCACATCGCGCGGTCGTCGGTGACGGGATCCACGCCGGGCGCGGTGGTGACGATCATTCCGTCGGCCGAGTCGAGGGAAGTCACCAGATTTTCGGTAGAGATCTCCTTCTGTCCCTCGACCGGCCACTGGAGCTGGACGCCGAGGTCTTCGGCCACCTGCGTGGAGATGCCCTTTCGGTTGACGCCGTTGACCTTCTGATTCACGTAGTTAAGCAGCACGATCTGCTTGCTCGCCAAATTCCGGGCGTGGCGTTCCTTCAATCCGGCTGCCTTGTCCTCGTACGCTCCGATGACCTGACGGACTTCGGGGTTCTCGGTGCGATCCAGCCAACTCGCCAACTGATCGATGTTCTCGCGCCACGGACGGGTGAAGTCCATCGGAAGCACAGGAGCCGTCTGGCTCAACTGCTGCAGCGGCCACATGTCGGAGGCCTCACCGATGTCGGTGCAGATGATCAGGTCCGGTTCCAGCGCGAGAATTGCCTCGACGTTGACCGGTGCCTCGAACACCTGCGCCGTGGGATCGGCTGGAACCCACGGCTCGGCGGCGTCGAAGCTGTACGCGATGACCGGCAGGCCCATCGCAACGGCTGGTTCGAGGTCGAGTCGGGAGTCGATGGCGACGACGCGCTTCGGTGTCACCGGAATGTCGTAGGTTCCGAGCGAGGTCGTGACCGTGCGCATCCCGGACGCATCGCCCTCGGTACCGGCGGACCTTGCGCAACCGGCGGCGAACAGCCCGGAGAATGCAGCACTGCCGACAACAAATCTCCGACGTGTCAGATCGCTGACACAGATGTGCGAACCCAGAACTGTTGATGCGGGCATGTGACTCCTCGTGTTCGGGGTGGTGTGGACTCCCAGAAAACGCTAAGTCCGCGACCACGCGGAGGGAACGACCCGTTGCGCCAATCCGTACGCCGATCCGGCAACAAAGTCCCGAAATGCAGCAGAGCGCCCCTTCCGTGTGGAAGGGGCGCTCTGCTTACTGCCTGAATCAGTCCTTGCGCAGATCCGGACGCGGAATCACCTGAGTGTCGTCCGAGGTCCAGTCGTGCTCACCCGGAGCCGGCTCGGGCGAACCCTGGCCGCTGGGATTCTGGTTCGTTCCGCCGTGTGCAGCGCGGGCCGGAGTTCCGCCCTTGCCGCCGCGAAGGCCGAGGAAGATACCGGCGATCAGCGCGATGACGCCGAGCACACCTGCCACGATCGGGACGGTGCGGCCGAACAGCGAGAGCTTGTCCATGCCGTCACGCGCCTGCTGGACCTGGTACTCGATGGTCGCCTCGTCGAAGGGCAGCGTGACCTTGAGAACCTCGACGTCGACGGCATCCTTGTTGCGGCCGTAGTACTGGTGCAACTGCTCCTGGCCCTTGACGACGACACCGGTCTTGGGCTCGACCCACAGGTCACGGACGTTGGTGTACCAACGCGTCATCGTGATCGGGGTTGCGCCGCCGGGAACGCCCCAGGTGTCAGCGGGAAGGCTCAGCTTGTTGGTGGGGGAGTTGACGACCTTCGACAGGTCGACGGGATCGATCGTCTGCTGGAAGTGGTACACCTTCAGACCGTTGATCTCGGTCTCTTCGACGAAGTCGATGTCCTTCGTGGCGCGAGCGTTCAGGTCGAAGTAGGGGTAGCTCTTCTGTTCCGTGTTGAACGGGAACTTGTACTGCAGACCGTCGCGGGAAACTTCTTCGGCGGGCTGGTCGCTGGACGTCTGGACGGTTCCGACCGGATCGTTGGTCGGCATCGAGCTGACGCGATCGAGCGTGACGCGGTCCAGGGTTGCGGTCAGCAGTCCGGTATCGCCCTGCTTGTCGGTACGACGGACGGTCTGGCCGGCTTCGACGGTGATGATGTCGGCGTCGGACGGGTCCTGCGTGGTGACGTAGCGCTGAGCGACGATCGGCACGTTGGTGTCGACCTGTGCCTTTCCGCCGAGGAGGGCCGCCGAGTTGAGGACGCTACCGGTGCCTGTGGCGACGGTGGTCACCTCGAGGTCGAGTGGCGTCTTCTCCAGCTTGCCTACCGTGTAGGTAGGACTGAGGATGGCGATGGCCAAAAGGAAGGCACCGAGGCCCACCAGAATGCAAGGAAG